>JAAZCB010000514.1 GCA_012513545.1 Clostridiaceae bacterium | reverse complement strand
CAACTGGTCACATGGGATTACTCTAATCTGTCCTGAATAGATAGGATCATTTAGTATAGCATCAATATCAGTGTAATTTCTATCAGCAAGATATCTTTCTAGCTCATCTTTTCCACCCTTAGCCTGATATTCTTTATAACGTTGAAAAACACTAATCGCTTGTGCTTTTGCACTTTCTTGGCCATTAGCATAATATTTCATTCCAAACTTTTCACCATTGGCTCCAGACACATCAACTGATCCGAAGTCATGGCTTCTATTTACTGTCATACGGTTTGCAGAGCGATTCATTGCAGCATTCACATTAAATGTTCCTGCATGCCAGAACTCCGCGATATCACCTTTAAGCATTTTATCTGGCGTTTTCATTCCAAGAAATGCATTCATGTTCTTCTCAAGCTCGCTGATTTCCTTATTGACAGAATCAACATAAGCTGCTCTATCAATTCCAAACTCAGCACCATCTGTTGATCCCGCAAATGCTGCAGCATTTTTTCTAAAAAATTCAAATCCTTCTTGGAAGCGCTCAACCATGTTTATCCCTCACTTAATCCCAAAAATTGACTCAATCCATTTAAATAGAACACAAGTACAAGACATGTGTATTGCTGTCCCTCGATTTTTTTGTTGTTACTCATTTTGTTAAATGCATTCAATCCTCGAATCGGAGCATTAACAATGACAGCTTGCAACGTTTTTATAGGGTTTAAAACCTTTTTGATGCCTTTTGCATCTTCTTCATTAATGTCATCTGGAATATCCATCACATCCGATTTCAGTTCTATCAGTTTCGTAACGTCAGATTGGTTTCTTCTTGCATAGTCGATAAAGCTGTCATATTCCTTCATGTCAACAACTCTCTCAACAAACAATACCGCCTGTTTACCAAGCCAACCGTACTGCATGCCATATTCAGAATATTTATTCAACATGTGAGAGCGTTTATCTTTTATCAGCTTACTATTCCCAATAAATAAAATGTATTGTTCAGAGGATATCTGGGCAGAATTGGCGGAATATTCTTCCTCAGTCCAAACCTGGGAAGCAACAGCACCATCCTTAACACCAACTACTTTAATGTCCTTGTCGTCATCAAGGCTAACAAGCTGTGACAAATAGTCACCACATTGTCTATGCTTTCCTTCGCAAACTATAATTAATTTTTTCACGTTAGCATCCTCCTAGTCTTAAATTAATATATTGAAACAATTTACTGTCATTTCAAAAATCCAAATAATCCACAATATAGTTTCTTGAAGTTATCAGAATATTCTTCTTTCATAAATCATTCCTTTGTTACGGTGTAAACACGAGTATACTAATTTAAGTGTATTATAAGCTTACACACTAACTATGATCGGGTTTATTTTTTCATTGTTGAAATAGTCTTTTCGATAATAGCCCAATATCCTCTTGCAAGTAAATACCATATATTAATATCGACATCTACTATGGAAATGTTTAACTTAATAAGACACTAAAGACAGTAGCAGTGCATTTTCAAATTTCATCAAGTTTGAAATAGTGCCGGATTAATCCATTATTGCAACATACATATAGACCATATTGTCCCATTTTTGCTTCGAGAGAAGTACCGTCCTGTGGACAGTATTTACCATCTTCGTTATTGAAGTAAAAATAATCATCTACAATATCAGTTTCAACAAATTGAGTATTCTGGCATTTCGGATAACTCGAACACGATAAGAAAAATTTTCCCTTTTTATTCTTTTTAAGTTTCATACTACTTCTGCATTCACTGCATTTGATGTTTGCTGCTACATATGACGCAAAAGTATTATATCCTCCTGATTCCTTAATATTAACAACTGTATCTGCCTCGTCAATAGTCCGGTTCATTTCAAGAAAACCATAAAGCGCATTCGCCAAATGTTTACCCTTGAAGCGGAATATCGGTCTATATTTCGTAAGTAGACTTATTCCTTCCGATACAAAATTTGCACCAGAAATCGGTTGTCCAAACCATGTAATATGCTTGTCTATCAAACAAATCGGGTTTGCTACAAACTTGTTCTCAATAGCAAAATTTCTAAGAATATCCGGAAGCTTTTCTTTTGACTCTGTGCGCAAGTACACCTTCACTCCACGCTGTCTAGCTTCAACTAAAACAGAGGCAAACCGTTTAGTCCATTGAGCATTGCAATTAATTATTCCTGGTATATCAATTCGTATTTCGTTCTTTGCAGCAGAAATATCGGATATAAAGCTTGTTTTGCAATCCTTCACATAGTCATTACAAGCCAATTCTATCTCCTTTTGAATTTTGCAGCCACGAACAGCATTTTCTGTGTGCAACATGTTGTCTATCATCCTGCGAAAGATCAGATTTTTAGACAGACCTTTGGCTTCCATATAATCTGTATTTGTGATTGAAATCATTTTACCCTTTGCACGTGTTAACGCTACATTATAAAGCCTGTTCGCATAATTATTCGTAGTTGAGGTCAACAGTAAACCAGGATACTTCATAAAATAACAATCCACGGCATCATAAATAATAATATCCCTTTCGGAACCTTGAAACTGATGCACTGTTGCACAGTTAATCTTCTTGAGTTTTGGATAACAGTCTGCGATGTCACGTGACATTGCATGGAGCAAACGCGCCTGTGCATTATAGGGAGTAATAATTCCTACCTCATGCTCTTGCGCAGCAACTTTTGCGATATCCATAGCAATCATAGCACTCAATACATTAATTCTTGAAGAATCAGCTGTTTTAGTACAAACAGACATCATGTCACTGACATCAACAAGATTAAGTGCCCTGCCTGCAAAAGGAGGGGCATCAACGATGGATTTACGCTTTTTTGCCATGTTATCTCCAGACTTCAAGAGACCACGATACATTGTCTTGCTTGAAAACGAGGCAATATCAGGATGCATACGATACTGCACATCTAGCATGCACAGCCAACTATGTCCGTGACCGGACTCAACAGCATCAACAATACCACAGTATTGAAAAATATCTGCGTTCAGGCTACAACTGCTGTCACTTTGAACAATGGGTGGTAATTGCGAAAAGTCACCCATACAAATAAAGTGCTTCTTTGCCAATCCTGCAGAAAAGACAATCTGTGGAATATAGGCCATACTTGCTTCATCAAATATCACAGTATCAAATTCTGATTCATACAAGGTCTTGTCTACAACCGCTTTTGAAACAGTTGTTGCTACAAAACTAGCATTTTTTACTGCACGTTTTTCCTCTTCTGCAAGCAATTCTTTGATTTTAGTTAAGCGTACTCCTATTTCTACATATCGCGTCGATATCCGCGATAAATGCTTACGTTCGTCAATCAAAGCTGTTCTTTCCCTAAGAAGATCAGGATGATTGTGTAAAACTAAATTGTATGAAGTTAAATATTCATGATTTAATAGTTCTTTATCACGCGGATAACCATAGCGCACAAGCTTTCCAGGGCTATTTTGAATATCCTTCTTGAAAACACGATTAATAGCACCATCTACCGATACATTACTATAGGAGAGCATAAGTACACGATGCTTAAGCATTATATGCTCAAGAGCAATTTTAGCGAGAGTCTCAGTCTTACCTGTTCCAGGAGGCCCCCAAATGAAAACAACAGGCTGCTCGGTAGACATACAGAGAGCCAAGTCCTGCCCCTTGTTGATTGGTTTTCCGCATTGAACTTTCTTTCTGCCCTCACAAACGAGTGCTCTCACAATTGGCGTCGGGTTTTGTTTTAGCTTTTTTAAGCGATCAATCAAAGAGTTCAGCAAGCGCCAAGGTTCAGCTGAGAACTCAATCACAGAAATAGAATCACCAAGATTTTCACTTGATGAAATAACTATAGTAAAGTCCTCACAATATACCACAATTGCCGGCATATTGTGGGCACCTTGCTTAATGGTTATTTGGTAAGCGTATAATAGAACCCGTCTGTTAATCAAATTATTAACATGAGATAATACACAAAAAACCAGGAGGTGTCTTATGTTATATAAAGAATGGGAAAAGCTAATT
>JAAZCB010000513.1 GCA_012513545.1 Clostridiaceae bacterium | reverse complement strand
TTATGTATTTAGGTATTATTGTATACAATTATACAATGTGTGTCAATAAAAAAATGTATCTTAAAAGTTAAGTTAGTATTATATTCTATAGTCTTGTTTCTTATATGAATTTATAAAAAAAGAAGGATTTTTGAGTTTGTTATCGAAAATATATAATAGCACGTCTTATATTGTTTACAATACACAACCAGTTTCATTTAATAATACATAAAATTTTTATCTCCCTATTGTCTATTGTCAATTTTATTCGGAGGGAAGACTATGAAAAAAATAAGCATTTTTATAAAAAGAATCCGTGCATCAAGACTTGCAATAAGTTTGATGATTTCTCTTATCCTGCTAATTGTTTTTAGTGTAATTATTGGGACAAAAACAGGAAGTTTTCAAACAGTAATATTGTTGGCAGCAATATATATAGCCAATTGCGCTATTATCATAATAAGTTTTTTATCTTCGACAGTAAAGATTATCCGCAATTTTAAATCGGATATGGAAGGTATAAGACAAGGAGATTTCACAAAAGAGCTCGATCCCGGACAATATCTTGTATTTGCCCCGATAGCAGAAGGCATAAATTCTCTGACAGCAGAAATGAAATATATAATAAGTAACTTCAATAATCTATCTGTTTCGATTTTGGAGGCTTCAAGCACCGTAACCAGTAGCTCCCAGCAAGCCTCTTTAGCTATGGAGGACATTTCCAAAACAATGGATGAAATAGCCAAAGGAGCATCAGACCAGGCTCAACAGGCTCAACAAGGTGTTGAAATGGTAGACAATCTCTCCGAACAGATAAATTTTGTATATGAAAGTTATAAGCAGGTTACGGATGAAACTGACAGAATCAACGGTTTGAATAATGTAGGGCTTGACTCGGTAAGCATTCTTCGCGGCAAGTCAAATGAAAATTATAAAACCTCGGAAAAAATATTTTCCGTTGTCGAAAATCTTGCCAATACAATAAATGATATCAGCTTTTTTGTTGAATCTATTGAAAATATTGCTGAACAAACAAACCTCCTTGCACTTAATGCAGCTATTGAAGCAGCAAGAGCCGGGGAAGCAGGAAAAGGATTTGCAGTTGTAGCTGACGAGGTAAGAAAACTCGCTGATCAAAGCAGAAAGTCAACAGAAGAAATTAATAACTTGATGCAGAGCATACAGGAAGAATCAAGTCTCGCAATTCAATCCATAGAGGTTATGAGAAAGGTTTCACAGGAACAGAATACAGCTGTTAACCAAACTGACAGTTCGTTTACAAATATCGCCAACGCAATAACCTCAATCGTTGAAAAAATCAATGATGTCAACAATGCCGTAAACAAAATGCAAAACGATAAGATACAAGTAACTACTTCCATAGAAAATATCTCTTCAGTTTCTGAAGAAACTGCGGCAGCAAGCCAAGAGGTCGCTGCAACTACAGAACACGAGCTAAGCTCGATTGAAGACATGAAAAAGGCTTCAAACCAGCTCAATAAGCTTGTAATGGAGTTTGATAGCTTGCTAAAGAAATATAAAGTAGAGTAATAGCAGATATTATAAAAAAAGCTTCGGGACTCAATGTACCGAAGCTTTTTATCTTAATATCTGTTATCTAATTCAAAATATACTTGTCAATCTTATACCTGTCAAGAATCGCCGCAAGAACAAATGCAATTGTGGAACACGCTACTCCCTGGACAATATTGAACGGTAAATCCACAAGTGCCTTTGCCAGGCCCATGCTTTTGTCAAATATACTAAGTACATATAGCTCCGAAAAAAAGTAACCGCTAATCATCACAATACTGCCAGCTATAATTGCAATCAATTTTATAATTTCCTTGTTTATTCTTTTTTCTCCGGACCTGTATAGCTTGTATACAATTAAGCCTGCCAGATAACCTTCAAAACCTTTTACTATAAAGGTTACAGGTGCAAAAAGCGCATAAGACATAGCTATATCCGCAAGAGCTGAGCCTATTGCCCCAGCTATAAATCCGCTCTTCCTGCCAAGAAATATTGCTGTTATAAAAATAACTGTATCACCAAGATTAAAAGGTCCTGCAGGTGTTGTCACCTTTGTAAAATATGTTGCCAGAAACACCAACGCTACCATTAATGCATTCATAACCAAAGTCTTTGTTGTAGAATAACCTGAATAATTACCTTTCATAAAAATCCCCTCCTGCAATCTACCGTATCGGTACACTTGTTTAAGTGTGCCCAATAATTATGAATATTTTAGCGGCAGGATTCCACTTTGTCAATACAGATTTTCCTGACTCCCTTAAGCGAAGCGAATTGACTATACAATAAGCCGCTTATCCTAATTGTGTAAGCACTCCATAACCATTATCAACCTCTATTCTTGCAACACCTGAGTTGTCTATCCTGAACCTCCAGGAGTCCTCAATACTCATCCCCAGAAGGTACGATACAATAAATCGGATTAAACCTGAATGAGACACAATAAGATAAGTACCGGTGTTTTTGCTAAGAATATCCCTGTCAACAAATTCCACCGACCTGCAGTATGAATCCAGTGCACTTTCACCCTCTTTTATACGGTAATTAATCCAGTCTCTTTCCCATGCACAATAAAATTCAGGATACTTTCCCTTAACTTCACAAAGGGTCAAATTATCCCAAATCCCAAAATTTCTTTCCTTCAAAGACTCTGTATATATGATTTCAATATTCTGGCTTTCGTTTATTATCTCTGCTGTATGCCTGGCCCTTTTTAACGGGCTCGAGTATATTTTGTCAAATTTTATTTTACCAAGCCTGTCCCTCACAATACCTGACTGCTTCAATCCTTCACTGTTCAACTCTTCATCAGTCCATCCTAAAAAGGCGCCTCTTGTATTGCCGTCAGTCTCTCCATGCCTTACAAGCACAAGTTCAAGCATTTTATCAAACCTTTCCTATAAAAACAGGTGCTTACAAATAATA
>JAAZCB010000512.1 GCA_012513545.1 Clostridiaceae bacterium | reverse complement strand
TCAGGTGTATTGCAATAAGCAACAGCAGCTCTCGCTTCACCATAATGGACTCCGTTTTCCCAGTGCATCCACATAACAAACTGCTTCGTTGATGCGTTATACATAACCTTTGGTCTTTCTACATTGCACTTGTTCAATTCAGAAGCAGAACTCGGTTTTAAGACTTCGCCCCTGTACTCCCAGTTTACAAGGTCAGCAGACCTGTAGCACCTTACTCCCAAAAAGTAGTTGGAACTGTCACGGTATTCACCATACCAGTAGTAATAGCCGCCATAATTAATCATACCGCCACCGTGAGCATGAATAACATTACCTGCTGTGTCTTTGAATTGTATCCCGTTTGTTATTGAAGTCCCGGCACCAAAGCTAACAAAGGTATTACCGATAATTGCTGCAAGAAGAATTACCAGAACGCAAATCAAAGCAAACCTGTTTGTTTTTTTGAACAAAAAAACCCCTCCCCCAAAAATTAATCTATGAAATAAGAAGCTTTACTGTACTTATATTTAGCAAATATTAACTCCACTTTAATTATATCAAATTTATAAGGTTTTGAAATATTTTTGCATAAAAAAGAGCCGCCTTTAAAGGCAGCCCTTTTTTATATGTCTATTTACTTTTTCAAATCGTTCAAACAACTGCTGCAGATATTCTTTCCCTTATAAACTGTAACATCCCTTGCATCGCTGCAGAAAATGCAAGCTGGTTCATATTTCTTTAAAATTATTGTTGCACCATCTACAAAAATTTCAATGGGATCCTTTTCAGCTATTTCCATTGTCCTTCTCAATTCAATTGGCAATACCACTCTTCCGAGTTCGTCTACTTTTCGAACTATACCTGTTGATTTCATTTAAACCACTCCTTTTTTGTATTTTTTTGCGACTCTGATACCCAAAAAACACATTAAAACAAAAACTGTTACTACGAAACCTCCAGATCTTTCAAACTTTTCTCCAATGAATCGGCTGAGTTGTTATAAGCTTTATTGATCTCTTCCAGCTTCAAATTGAATTTATCTACCAACTTGTTATAGTTTTCGACATCTTCAGCTTTATAAAACTGCAACTGGTTATTACTAAATGTATATCCTCCCTGATTGTCTTCCAGGTATTTAAGCATACTATCTACAGTTGTGAGCAATTCCTCCTGTATTACGAAAACCTGCTCGATATTTTCACTCTTTATTTCAAGCTCCTTTTTGTAATCAGACACAATACTGTTCCTTAATCCCTCAGGAATATCCGAATTAACTATATCTTTGAAAAATTTATCCTTCAGGGTTCCAGATCTTCCTTTATACTCTTTTATTTTTGACAAATTCACGTTAACAATTTTTCTGGCATCTTTTACTTTATTTATATCGGATAAATTTTCATTTAAAAACATACTATCAACATTGGTTTCTACAAAAATTTTGTCTCTTCCTTCGCCAAGAGCCGACCATTCATGCAATAATTCCTGTGCGGCTTCCAGATAAGGGGCCATATTGCCATATTTTTCCTCCGACATCTGTTCCTTATGTATATCACTATTGTCGGAAAAACTTTTTAAAAGACTTAAGAGTTTTTCTTCTGCCAGCTTATACCGGGCGGCCTCGGCCCTCACCACTTTAAAATCTCCGGCGGCCTGGTACAGATTTACAACAAGAAACAATGCACTGAAAATTAATATGTTCCTTGCTCTATTTCTTTTAGTGACAAAATAAGTTATACCCATAACTACAATTGCCAAAACTATCAAAACAGATATGTTTTTCGCCATATATCCGGCAAAGAACGTAATACCCTTTTCAACTACCATATTACCGTGCCTTAAAAATCCAAATACAAACCGTATAATTAAAGCAAAAATCATTAAGGCAATTGCCACGATATATTTTACAGTCCTGCCACTTTCTTCAATCCTGGTAACAACATTTCTCGAATCTATTATACTCTTGAATTCTTCTATGTCGCAAACCTTGACATACATATAATTCTCAACATCATGAATAGCGGTTTCTTTTCCAATAAGGCCTTTTTCAAACAAGTCGCAAAAAGCCTCTGTACTATCAATTGTTATCTCCCTATTCCCTAGAAAGTATCTGTATAACATACTATTTACCCTATACCCCAGATAATAATTATAATTATAAAATATATCGACAAATTATTTATTTGTAATAAGAATTTGGAAGCCTTTTTCTACTTTACAATAATACTATGAAGCTCCATGCATGTCAATAACTATTAATTACACTTAATTTATACAATATATCAATTTTGTTTATTTATTTTGACTAAAATGGAAAAATCAAAGGCACTGCATACAAAAAATCCTTCCCGAGATAACGGGAAAGATTTTGTAAGCGCTGATACAATCAAAGAGAAATGTCAGTATTACCAACATTGCCAATATATTAAAAATCTGCAGAATGCACAGTTCTTGGAAAAGATATAACATCTCTTATATTAGTCATACCTGTGATATACATTATTGCTCTTTCAAATCCGAGTCCAAACCCTGCATGTTTTGTACCGCCATATTTTCTAAGGTCAAGATACCACTCATATTCTTCTTTTGAAAGACCCATTTCAGCCATTCTTTTTTCAAGATACTCAAGCCTTTCTTCTCTCTGACTTCCTCCAATAATTTCTCCGACACCCGGCACAAGAAGATCCATTGCTGCTACAGTTTTATTGTCATCATTCATTCTCATGTAGAACGCTTTTATATCTTTAGGATAATCAGTTACAAAAACAGGCTTGTTGAATATCTTTTCGGTCAAATACCTTTCGTGTTCGGTTTGAAGGTCAATCCCCCACTCTACCGGATATTCGAATTTGTCCTTTTCCTTCTTGAGAAGCTCCACAGCTTCTGTGTAAGTTACATGTGCAAAACTTGAGTTAACAATGTTGTTTAATCTGTCAAACAAAGTGTTGTCAATAAAGTTATTAAAAAATTCCATTTCCTCAGGAGCGTTTTCCATACAATAACTGATAATGAACTTGAGCATGTCTTCAGCAAGCTCCATATCATCCGCAAGTTCTGCAAAGGCAATCTCAGGCTCAACCATCCAGAATTCGGCTGCATGCCTTGCTGTATTGGAATTCTCAGCCCTGAAGGTCGGACCAAAGGTATAAATATTTCTGAAAGCCATGCAGTAAGTTTCACCTTCTAACTGACCGCTAACAGTGAGATTTGTTTCCTTGTTGAAGAAATCCTGTGTAAAGTCGATCTTACCATCTTTGCCCTTTGGAGGAGAATTCAGGTCAAGAGTAGTTACCCGGAACATCTTTCCTGCTCCTTCAGCGTCACTCCCGGTAATAATAGGCGTATGTACGTATACAAAACCCCTTTCCTGGAAGAACTTGTGTATGGCAAATGCAGCAAGCGACCTTATCCTGAATACAGCTGAAAAGGTATTGGTTCTTGGTCTTAAGTGAGCAATAGTCCTTAAAAACTCAAATGAATGCTTCTTTTTCTGAAGCGGATATTCAGGAACGGAAAGCCCTTCTATTTGTATCTCGGAGGCCTTTATTTCAAAAGGCTGCTTCGCACCGGGAGTCTCAACAAGCGTGCCGGTTACGATAACAGACGATCCGACAGGTATTTTTGCCACTTCCTTAAAATTCGAAATTGACTGTTCTTCAAAAACAACCTGTACGTTCTTGAAAAAGGAACCATCATTGATTTCAATAAATCCAAATGACTTGGAATCTCTTATAGTCCTTGCCCATCCGGCAACAGTTACAGCCTTATTTAAATAACTGGCTGTATCCCTGTAAAGACTTTTTATAATTATACTTTTCATATTATCCATTAACCCCTTTGTTAATTGATATTTTCTTTTATTATTGTACTTTATACTCTTTATTATATTTTGTAAACAATTCCTCTTAATAACCTATAAGTGGGGAAGCTCAATTTATAACAGATGCATATTTGCGTTTTCGCATTCCTCAAGCATTTCATCAGGCCAAACAGAAGCTTGTACCTCTCCTATATGAGCCTTCTTTAAAAAATACATACACAGCCTTGACTGTCCAATACCACCACCAACAGTGTAAGGAAGCCTCCCTTCCAGAACATCCTTGTGGAATCTAAACCTTTTTCTGTCCTCACATTCAGCTTCCTTGAGCTGTTTTAGCAGTGAATCCTCATCCACCCTGATTCCCATGGAGGATATTTCAAAAGCCCTGTCAAGAAGAGGGTACCATAATACTATATCTCCATTCAGATTCCAGTCATCATAATCAGGCGCCCTGCCGTCATGTTTGATACCGGATTTCATAACTCCGCCTATTTTCATTATAAACACAGCCTTTTTGTCCTTGGCAATCATATCTTCTCTTTCTTTTGGAGAAAGCTCAGGATACATATCCTCAAGTTCCTGTGTTGTTACAAAATAAATATCGTCCGGCAGAATTTTCTCAACCGCCGGAAAAGCCTCGATTACCTTGTCTTCAGTCATTTTTAAAGCCTTGTATATTCTTTTTACTATACCTTCCAAGGTTTTAACCGACCTGTCTTCTTTTTTAAGCACCAATTCCCAATCCCATTGGTCAACATATATGGAATGAAGATTGTCAACTTCTTCATCCCTTCGTATGGCATTCATATCGGTATACAATCCTTCTCCAACCTTAAAGCTGTACTTTGCCAAAGCCATACGCTTCCATTTTGCCAGTGAATGAACCACCTCTACAGTATTTCCGTCGATTGACTTTACATCAAATGCTACCGGCCTTTCAACACCATTCAGGTTATCATTGAGTCCTGTTTCAGGCCTCACAAAAAGCGGTGCCGATACTCTGGACAAATTCAGTTCTTTAGCAAGCTGCGATTCAAAATAGTCTTTAATCATCTTTATTGCCTTCTCTGTATCTCTTACCGACAAAGGCGGCTTATATTCCGATGGTATTATCAGACTTCCCTTTTTTATTACCATTTAAAGCTTTCCCCCTTATTATTTTAAGGATTCATTAATTCTATATCCAGTATCTTTACATCTTCAACAGGTTTATCATTAGCACCCGTCTTAACATCTGCTATCTTGTCCACTACATCCATTCCTTCAATAACCTGTCCGAATACCGTATGCTTGTTATCAAGCCATGGAGTTCCGCCTGTTTCCTTGTACTTATTAATAACCTCTTTCTTAAAGCCACTATCCTTCATAAACTTTTCAGTTTCTACCCATTCCTCGGATTTAGGATCAAGTCTATTCTTCTGAACTATAAAGAACTGGCTCCCATTTGTGTTAGGTCCACTGTTTGCCATGGAAAGTGCTCCTCTGTAATTATGGAGATTATCATTGAATTCATCCTCAAAGGGTTTTCCCCAGATACTCTCTCCGCCTCTGCCATTTCCTTGCGGATCACCGCCCTGTATCATAAATTCATTGATAACCCTGTGAAATATAAGATTGTCATAGTAGCCATCCTTTGCATGCTTGACAAAGTTCTCAACAGTCTTAGGAGCTTCCTTCGAGAATAATCTTATTTTGATATCTCCCATGCTGGTCTTCATTATAGCAATAATATCACCAGACACAGCAGGTCCAAACTGGTCTGTCCCATTATTTGCAGCACTTCCCGAATTTGCATTTGAATCTGTTCCGGGTGCATTCTTTGTCCCGTCTGCTTCCTGACCAAATTTTTGATCGTTCTTATCAATAACTACTTTTGAGCCGCAACCGACAGATAGCATCATTGCAAAACCAAGTAAAACTATTGTAATTTTTCTCAGCATTTTAATCCCCCATTGCTTAAGTTTATTTCTATATATATTAAACAGGATAAAGCGAAAATTTTCAATATCTGATTGATAAATAATTTTGGCCTGTTTTCCATATTAATATTAATTATTTCTCTGTTTTTCTTTTCTTATGGGAATTTAAACAACAGGCAAGTACAACCTTTGACAACTTACTTTAAATATAAAGACCTGTATGATAAAATAAATTGCGTTAAGGAATAAAATACTAATAGTTTCACGGAGAAAGTTATGAATTATTATTTCGACCTGAAAATTTTGCTGCAGTCAGTATCTGTTCTTTTGTCTTTATCAATGATCGTATTTTTTTTAGTAAAAGGCAAAAAGACACCGCTTCTTTATAGTTATATATTCTGTCAGATAGCTATTTTTATCTGGTCATCCGGTCAGATAATGGTTTTGTTTTCTATTGATGACAAAACAAAATGGTTTTCAGTACTGGTTGAATATACTGCTATTGTTACAATAGGCTTCTGCTGGCTGGTGTTTTGCCTGTTTTTTACATATAGCAGACTGCTTGGCAAAAGGTATTTTATTGTACTGCTATCCTTACCCTCTGCTTTAACATATACAATGCTCGCAACCAATAACCTGCATGGCCTTTTCTTCAGTAAGTTTTCAGTTGCAGAGGTCAACTATGGTCCGTTGTTCTGGGTTCATGCCGCTATATCATACACATACCTTATTTCAGGTACTGCAATTCTTATAAAATATTACACATCTCATATGGGGACTGCTCGAAAGCAGGCAAGACTGTTAATTTCTGCAGTATTTATACCGTTTGTGGCAAACATTCTGTACCTTGTAAATTCTGCATTTGACTTGAGTATAGTTTCTACTGATGTAGATATTACCCCCTTAAGCTTTGCATTTTCAATGCTTCTTTTTGCCGTGGCAGTATTTAGGTTCAGGTTTTTAAATATCGTCCCGATTGCCTTCAGAAAAATTATACACAACCTTAACGAATCGATAGTTGTTATTGACAGCATAAACAGGATTGATAACTTTAACAAGTCTTTCGTAGCAACATTTCCTGGCGCTGATAAAATAAAAAGTTATGACAATATAAGCAGGTTCATAAAAATACTTATTGATAATATAATTATCACTCCCGAAACTGAAAAATTGATGTATTCGATAAAACATGAGACACAAAAAAACGTAAATGGAGAGCTTACTCTTCTAAGACCCGAAAAAAAGAGTTATCATGTAAATATTCAGCCCCTGTTCGGTAATAATAACGAATTTTTGGGAAAAATCATACTCTTTAGCAACATTACCGAATATAAAAGACTTTTAGATGAATTAAACGAAAAAAATATAGAATTGTCTGCATTAAATGCTCAACTTGCAGAATATGCAACAAAAGTTGAAGAACTTGCAATAATAAAGGAAAGAAACAGATTTGCCAGGGATGTACATGACACCTTGGGTCATACAATGACTCTTCTTATATCTCTTCTTGAAGTAAGCAGTATAATGTGCAGAAAGGAGCCCGAGAAAGCTTCGGAAAAGTTGGGCGATGCACTCAAGACCGCCAGAGACGGATTAAAAGAGCTCAGGCGTTCAATTAAGGGACTTGAGCCGGAAAACCTTGAATATGACGATATTGTAAGTTCAATAAAGAAGATGACCGAGGATTTCAAGCTCTCTGGAATGGAAATTGACTTCGTTCACGAAGGCCTCAGCAGCCTGATAAATGCTGAATACTCCAAAGTAATCTTCAGGGTATGCCAGGAGGCTCTCACAAATTCTCTGCGTCACGGCAAGGCAAAGCATGTAAGCATTATATTGAAGATATCGCAAGAGAAGGTTAAGCTGTTTATATTTGATGATGGATGTGGGTGCGCAAACATAAAAAAAGGCTTTGGTCTAAGCGGTATGGAGCAAAGAGCCAAAAACCTTAATGGAAAGCTGATATTGGGTTCTGATGGGGAAAGCGGCTTCAATATTAGACTTGAGATACCGTTACCTATAAATGAAGACTCAAACTAAACAAATTGGAGGAACTCATTAAATGATTAAGGTAGTAATAGTAGATGACCAGGTAATATTGAGGGAAAGTCTCAAATTCATAGTGGAGCAGGACAGTGACATCAAGGTTGCCGGTCTCGGCAGCAACGGTATGGAAGCTCTCTTGTTATGTGACACTCACAAACCGGATGTTGTATTGATGGACATTATGATGCCTGAATGCAATGGGGTGGAAGGAACAAAACTAATAAAGGAAAAGTACAGTTCAATAAAGGTTATAATTCTTACTACCTTCAATGATGAAGAAAACATCTCCCAGGCGTTAAAAAACGGAGCTGACGGCTATATGCTAAAAGACATGAATCCTGATGAGCTTATTCTTGCTGTTAAAAGTGCTGCAAAGGGGTTGAACATAATGCACCCCAGTGCCTTTAG
>JAAZCB010000511.1 GCA_012513545.1 Clostridiaceae bacterium | reverse complement strand
CGATAAGCTAATCAGAATGGTCCATATCAGAGACACTGGTACAAGTTTTGAAAATATTCTAGACAACTCCAAAGCAAATAGCGGAGGAGAACAGGATCTTTCTTTTCTCAGGCGCCTAATCAGTAACAATCTGCTGGAAACAAAGGAATTTGCTCTGAAAAGGACTGTGACGGATATTAATGAAGAGTATTACCAGGAGAAGTACAGAAAAATGAATTATGAAAGTACGAGACATTATTTATGCAGGGCAGTAATTCAGGAAGAACTTAAAAAACTTGGCATCAATAATACTTGCTGTGTTGATGTAGGCAACATGGACCTTTTAAGGTCAAATTCAAGTTATGATATTGCTGCAGATGATTTAAGCTTCATTATTGATGTCGGCTTAACGCCTGCCAGAAATTTCTTTAAGGGTCTTTCCGACTTGAGAGTCGGCTATTATCTGGTAACTACCTATTTTGACGATTATATGGACGATATTGTATTTTTCGCATTAAGAAGGACAAATGACGAACTCTTTTTAAAAGAACTGAGCGGTTATAAGGAAGAATATAGAGAGCTTGTACCCGAAAGCATTGAAACACTGCTTTCGGACAAGCTTCCTTTCTAGAGATGAGTTAACCAGAATCACTTAATACTTTTATTTTTTGCTTTAAATCTGTGCCTGAGTGGTATAGAATAGTATAAACCTATGAATTACATTTGCGGAGGGAATAACAATGTTTTATCAGGTCAGGTTTCAAACAGGTGAAATAAAAGAAATAGTCGAGGAAATGAAAAAGGGCGAAATACCTTGTATGGATGTTGTTGATATGAACGAATTCAACTGGGTGGTCCAGAAGTTAAGTGAGCATGGCATATTAAGACTTGAAAATATCCCCCTCGACAATAACGCAAGAGACAAACTGAAAGAACCGGAATTTGAGTTCAGGGCTGCCTTCTCACAGTTGAAGGACTCGAAAGGTGAAAATAACCTTATGTATATTGATTTTTACTTTGAACCCTTCCTTGAAGAAGAATATGACTCGGTATACGGTGATTGAGCAAACAAAAACTCCGGTACATCGAGTCCCTTAGTTTTTCCCTCTTTCACTTCGTTCGAAAGAGGTTATAACAAAAAACAGAATGGTTTTGTTAAAAAATCCATTCTGTTTTTTGGGCCATTTCCCAAAGCTTTTTTTAATTAAGAACAATTAATGTATAATATATTCAGTTAACTTTTACTTATATCTCTTACCTTATTTACATAAAAATTTGTCAATTCCTCGGCAAACTCAGCCGAATAGCTTTCACTTTTTATCCTGCATATAGGTTGTTCAGCATCCGGCAACACCAGAACCCATCCACCATCCTTATATATTTTAACTCCTTCCAGTGTTTCGATGCTGTCATTATCATTCTCCTGAATTATCTGCCTGATTACTTTTCCTTTTGCGCTCCAGGAACATTCCACCTCTTTTTCATTAATGTGGAAATCCGGAATCATATCCACCAAATCGGAAAGCTTATAATTGTTGATCTTCATAAAGTCCAGTATTTTAACAAGACCGGCTATTGCATCAAAATGCAGTGTAAACTG
>JAAZCB010000510.1 GCA_012513545.1 Clostridiaceae bacterium | reverse complement strand
GTAAACCGTACAAGGGCAGAGATTGGCGATTACGCAATTTAAGTTATCGTCGATTCAACCTTAAGGACAGACTTGCATTTGCAATTCTGATTCCTATTGTCAGAGCGGACGGACTTTTCAGGCGGACCATTGACCTGTGGTATCCAATCCACGTATATGAGAGTGGTCAAGCCGTTAAGATCGACCATCTCTGCCCTTGTTTTTTATATTGACAGAGGTCTCATCATATGAGGTTGAAGCAGTTGTTAGGTGAATTATCCTTCTCGTTCCGATATAGATAAATATGTCCACTGATAGCCGCACTTTTTGCATTCACAATAAACTCTATCAGTATCTTTAATCATATGAACTTGTTCGTTTCTTTTTGTTCTACCTATTTCTTCACCTTTTGAATTTTTATGAATATCTTCTCTTACAACTGTTTTGTAGTATTGTTTTCTATCAATTGTCTGCGTGTTTGTGATCCTTCGAGCAAACCATTTTTTACATTTAGGGCATCGACGCCTAAAGCCATACATCATTATAAGTAATATAACTACTATAGTTATGATTATTATTGGAGGAATTTCAAAATCATCTTTCACTTCTTCATCGTTTGCAGTTTTGCTTTCGGCAATATTAACAAGACTTTTATGTATATAGTATTTAGCACCATCACTATTTGTAATTTCATACCAGTTTTCATCATAGCTTGTACCTTTCAACTCCTCACCAGATTTCGTAATCCGGATTATTGTTGATTCGGTATTTGGTTCTGATCGTAGGTTGGCATCTTTGATTACTATCAAATTCTCAGAGAAAACTGAAATGCTACAAAAAATAAAAAGAATTGCAATCATGTTACGCATCATTGGTTCTCCTATTCAGTATTAATTACTATTATACCCATGTACTCTGGTCATTAGTTTATTTTTCCAATAACTCTCCCTGCTAATTATATGCTCATCTGATGAGTACATACCATGTATTTCAAGTAATGAAAATTTGAAATTTGACTTTGCATATTCTTGTCCTTTATCTTTTAGTAATTTTACGAGTTGGTCGTTCCAACCATGCAGCGTTCCGATATAATTACCCCAACGTGACCATATCCCTGAATCTCCATATGCCGACCCAACATACATTTTCCCATTGTGTTTATCAGTAATTAAGTAAACACCTTTTACATTTTCCAAAGCTGTTTTCCAATCAGATTTTTCCATTTTAAATATTGATTCTAGAGTATAATAATCATGGTCTATATTTTCATATCCGGGGAACACTTCTCCAGAATATCTATATTCCAGTATTTGATTAACAGTAATATCTTTTAAATATCCTTCTAGTTTGAAAGCTCGACCTCTAAGCCCTTGGTACCGATAAAAACTCAATAATAATCGACCCGTGTACTTTCTATATTCTTCGACTTCTTCGATAATATATCTATCTTCTTTTCTTTCAAGAACTTTAAATATTCCTCCAAATAGCCATGTATTTGATTTGGGATAGTATTCTATCAATGAAAAAATAAAATCCCTAGTCCAATCATTTTTACTTCCACGCCACTCATTCCAGCCTTTCCATTTATGTTCATCTTCAATGAATAAGTCGAGAGGAAGATTACCTTCATCGTTCATACAGCCTAGATGCAACTTGTAATCTTCAGGATTACCAATTTTAAGAATATCCAGGACATTGATTTCCATATAACCTCCTATTTTTTAGCTCCGCGCAAGCGGAGTCCACCTAACATTTGCTTAACCGGCATTGCGTACATTGGCGCGAAACTTGCCGAGCGAAGCGAGAAAGCAAGTTTCGTGACAATAGCAATGTCCGGTTGAAGCAGTTGTT
>JAAZCB010000509.1 GCA_012513545.1 Clostridiaceae bacterium | reverse complement strand
GGTCCATTCCCTCAAAGACTACTTCCTGCCTGTTCACCTCTTCCATGATACCTTTGATTGATTCTCCCATTGAGCATAAATATCTTATATCATCCAGAAGGTTCTCAGCCTTATTCCCTTCAAGGTTCAATTTTGTATGGACAAAATTCTTAAGCAGAATAAATTCAGGTGTTTCAAATTCATACCAATTGTCGGCATATTTTAAAAGCTCATTTTTTTCCGGGATATAGAACGGCTTTCCCTTTCTCTCCCTGAGCATTTGTTCCAGTTTATCCTCCATTTCAGGAAGTTCATAGTACTCGCAGATAATATGTCCATGGTAAATATAAAAATACTGCTGCCGCATTTCAAGCCTGAATGTTATGTCAGTGTACTCCTGAAAGCTCATCTTTTTATCATTTTGCTGATTGTAGACTTCAAAAGGCAGGTTTGAAGAAAAAGCTCCATATAGATTGGTCATAGCTAAAATATACTGATGAACCTCGTCTATTCTTTTGTGCCTTTGGTTAAAGCTTTTCTGGTCAATTAGTTGATACAATTCCTTAATTTCTTCCGGCACAACCATATAAATGGTGTTTTCCTGCCGGAACAGAAAAACAGCACCCATTGCCGTTAAATACCGAAGTTTTCCGTATGTAACTTCGCTTTTTTCAGAATAAGGTGTCTCCAGCAGCTTTGCGAAAATCGAAAGCTCCTCTTTGGTTGCAACAAGCAAAGCATCTTCTAAATATCCAGGATTTGAGAAGTGCTTGTAAAGCTCGCTTACCAGCTTATCTTTATTCATTATGCTGCGTCCGGCAATGCCAAAATTTTCAGAAAAGGATAATAAGTCATCCTTTTTCAGAAGCTTAAGTATTTCTTCCAGCTTTGTCCGTACAGGTGCTTTTATTGCTCTGTAAATGTTCAATTCCGAATCGTTCATGACCTTCTCCATTCATGCTATATGAGCTCTCACTTTTTCTTACCATACAATTTCCACATTCAAGCCTCTGGTGTCTTATCTATAAGCTTTTTAAAGCAATTATTTCAACTCCATTATATTTACTTTTGATATTCTCTACATGTTTTTCTTTAGGATTTGCTACGTAGTAGATTACATATCTTACATCTGCAGTTTTATTTGTATAAACCTTAAGTGTATCAAGTTCCAGCTTCTTATTACTGTCCGGCGTTGTTGCTGCAAAGCACTCACAAATTATCCTTTCATCCTCGGATACAACATCAAACCCGGATTCCGTGCCGAAATTTACCATGAACCTATGTAAAGGATGCTTTAACAGTAGTATACTTACTGCCTCTAAACAGACAAGATATGTAAAAGTTTGATTGGTTTGCTCAATAAAGTTTGTATCATGTTCAAATAAAGGGTCGTAACCACATGGCATAAATTTCACTTTTCTCAGAAAATCTATACCTTCTCCACTCTGCCATAACTCTTTTAACTTGGCATTTGTTGTGTTTACTATCCTTTCTCTCAGGATATCAACCTGTTCTTTGCTTTCAAATATAATCTGTTTGTTCAAAGTCCACCTCATCTACTTTTAAACTCATTGGAGCACTTTTAGTAAGCATTTCTCGATATTCCTTCAATAATATGTTTAAAGCTAACCCGGTTGAAAGTCTATGCTTCTCTATTTTCTTTACATGCTCATCTCTCACGTCAATTTGGAAAAAAGTTTTATCTGCCTCTTCTATGTATTGCTCTACAAGCCTTTGCCTGTTTTCTGCATAAAACTCAAAAGATAGCCGTTCCTCGTTATCTTCAAAGTACAAAATTACTTAATCAAATCGTCCTTTGGCATAGACTTCTTCCATATTTTCAGGGTCAAAGAAAAAGTTTTGAAGCTTATAATCAATGCTATCCATTAAAAAATACTTATATGAACATTTATGGTTGACTCCATATTCATCATGGCAAACATATCCCCAGGTTGGTATAGGAGTTTTATACCTACCGCTATCAAGAGAAATCAACTCAAATTCTTTTAAAATTGTTTGATTACAAATTATTTTTAAGCCTTTATATAGGAATTTTGAATTACATTGTGAGTAGACGTAGAACTCTCCCTTTCTTCTGTCATCCTCATCGTCGTCATATTCCTCTACCAACATAAATTCAGGCTTATAGATATTGTAATGGGTTTCATCATTTAAAGTCCACTCAGACTTATTTTCCAAGCGGGCTACTATCTGCTCTAATGGGGGCTGCGTTAATCCAAGCCTTTTCTTCCATAGCATTTCAATCTGATGAATGCTTGCATTCTGATTAATTGGGGTATTCTTATCGCCAACCCTTGTGTAAATATACCCTTCCTTAATGTCATTATATTTTTTACTCTTGCTTTTTAAATAAAATGGCACATTAAAAGAGTTCAAAACTGTTAAGACATCAATTTCTACACCTTTTAGCCGTATTGTATCTACTCTAACTTCCGGTATGTTGTCACCAGCGAATACAGTATTTGAAAGCATATCAAGTATATCGGCTTGCTTTCTCCTATTCTTTTGAGATACTCCGATCATTTCTCCTGTATCAGATATACCAATTATGATATAGAATTCTCGTTATGTACTGTGTTTGCAAAACAAAGTATATCATGTAAAAGACGTTCATTCTCAGTATACCAAGCCTGTTTAAAATCCCAATAGTCACCTTCGTGGCTACTGTTGATTAAAGATTTTATTTTTTCAATAAAAGCGTAATCTATAAAGGTCACCACCTAATCACTTCATTTCAAAAATAGACTTATTAAAATCGCCTTCCTCTGCCAGAGCTCGGACCTTCCCCCATAGGAGCCCTGTAAAATCCTTCTTTTGAGAAAGCACAATTGCCAACTCCTGTACCGTCATAAGAACAACATTTACTGTCCTACCTACCGCAAATGTCTTTAAAGCCTCCTCAGAATACCCGGAATAGCTTATGTATAGTCCCCGAGTAAAACCTGATTTTGAAGATACCTTCTCATTAAAAACCACAAGATTTGCCTTGTCTATAGGCTTGCTTGTCCATTTGGCTTCAAGTAAATAGACCTCGTTATGTAAGATGAAACTGCCATCTATCTGCTCACCTACAAGCTTAAAGCTACCCCGTGGCTGAAGACCATTGATTTCAAAGAACTCTTTGAGATACTTTTCAAAGGCAAATCCCCGTGACTGTGGACTGTCATCATAGGCTGACAGGGATTGCAATTCTTTTATGTATTTATCATAGTCAATAAGGGATGTTATAGGTTTTGTTGTGCTGGTTGATGTTGCCGCTGCTTGCTTGAAGGCTGTGGATTTGCCAATAAGTCTATTTCCTATATCTGCACATTGCTTAAATCTATCTCTGTCCCCGTCAGCAATCATTCCTTTTGCTTGCATATATCTCATAAGTTCTAAAAGCAACTTGCCTATAGAGACATTATCATATTCAGCCATTATTGCTCTAAGTATCTTAGCCTTTGAAAGATCAGGATATTTCACATATATGTCAATAGACATTATCTCATAGATAAATTCCTGAAAAGTGCGGTTTGAGAAATCCAAAACATATCCAGAACCCATTCCAAACAGCTTTTCAAAGCAATCTCTTTCTATAAAAGTAAGTTTTGCCATATAACCCCACATCCTTTTCTTCAAATTAGCAAGTATCTATAGTAAACCGGTCTCTAAATTCAACTTGTCCATTCAATAATTGGATTTATTCTACATTTTTAATTATTAAATTTTACCAAATAAAGGAGTTGAACACAAGGCAAACACACATTGAAGTAAATACTACGCTGCAACATACTCGTACTTTGTTCATAACGTACAAAATATTCATACCTTGGAACTGGGAATATGGTTTACTAATTGAAATCATTGTTCATGCTTTTTGGTTCCTATATATTTATAATGCTTTCATGTAGATAGCACCTTGTAAGCAGCTTACCAAAATACTTGGAATAAATTCCTAGTACCACTATGCCTATCACGTTTTGACGTATTACATGATTCACATAATATTTGGAAATTGGTTGGATCATTATTTCCTCCCATTTCAAGAGGTATGATATGGTCATAATGAATTTTGTTATCACTGCTAAGTAGTCTTGTTAAGTCCTTTCCACACAATTGGCATCGTCCCTTATCGCGGAAGAATACACCATCCTTTAGCCACGTAGGTATGTATTCACATCTTTTTATAACACCATCTTTAGTTAATACTTCTGGATAATCATTCCTTTTTAAATTACAAATAATCTCATCCGCTAAATTTTCATTAAAGGTACGCATAAGTTTTTTATCATTAAATAATAATGTAAAAACCTCATTTACAATATAGGGTGTTAACGTTTTATATTTTTCAATTAGAAGTTGATAATAATCATCAAGATCATCTGCTTCTTGATCTGGTTCATCATACTCAACACCATAGTTATCCAACGTTCCTATAACTTCATCAATAATTTCATCATAGCCAGTTTTATCAATAACATAATCTATCCCAAATTCGTGAATATAATTAATGTAATCGTGTAGCAATGTTTGCTTATGAGGTGTTAATATCTTTTGATAAAATTCAGGTTTGTCTTTAAAAAAATCAGAGGGGTAAAACTCATTTACTCCATCTACAATTTCTAAATATATCTGTGATGCCAAACTAAAAGCAGTTTTAAACTCAAACTCAGAAAAGCTCATATTTTACCTCCAACAACTTATCTCAATCTTCTTTTTATCACTAATAGCTATCCAATTTTAATTATATCGTTGTATCCTCACTTCATATTTCTCCCATAAGCATAAATCACGACCTTCCACCAGTATCTCAATCTACATATATTTCCATTATAATTACCCACATTTCCTAAACCGTACTTAAACAGTTTCAAGCCTCTTCTCTATCATGGATTTTCTCTTTGCAAAACACTACTTTATCTCGCCAAAAGGAATCCATATATCCCGCCCTTGAATTCTTTCATAAATCAATTTTGTCATGCGTTTTGTACATTAAAACGGACAGTTAAATAATATGGTTTTCTAGGCTACTATGGAGCATTTGCCTGTACTTTTCAACAACCCCTTCCGGGGATAATATCTTAACCTTATTTCCAAACTGGAATACCCATGCAAGGAAAGTAGAGCTTATAGCAACATTGACTCTTACACTAAAATGGTTTTCATCTGCCTTTTCCAGGGAAACATTTTTGCCAAAGCGATCAATTATAACATTCACAAGGGAATGTTCAAACTGAATCTTCACTGTTTCTTCCTCGCCACTAAACATATTGAATATCTTCTTTGAATACTCAGCAATATCCAAACTTTTTTCACCAATTATATCCGATAAATTCCGGCGCGGTTCATCCAGAAGCTTTATTTCTGTCATTCTGTCTACCCGGAAGTGTGTTAGCTCCGGATTCTTGGGATAATGAGATATTAAATAGTAGTTTTCGTCCACCCAGGAAAGCGCATAAGGACTCACAATATAAGCTTGTCCGGAATTCCGGAATTGTTTCTTTTTATCAAGGTTATACTCAAAATACCTGAAAGATATCTGACGGTTTTCAGATATTGCAATATGTAAGGTATCAACATTACAGTAAATCAGCTCATTCATAGTCTTAACCCTATTTGCCACGTAAACCTGCCTCTGAAGCTTTCTGGCCTGATGCACACTCGTGAGGCTTTCAATTTTCTTTATCAGTTCACTACTTTTTTATGAGTAATGAATTTTGAGGATTGTACAATATCAACAAGAAGCTTGAGCTCTGGCAGTTCAAATAGCCGACTGGCAACAAAATAGTCTGTGGTCTTTGATTTTCTGGTAGCAATGTCGATGCCATATTGTCGCAGAGCTTCGAGGTCGTCATATATGGACTTGCGCTCAGCCGTGATATCATAACGTTCAAGTTCTGCAATCATATCATTAAGCGTTATCGTATGCTCTTCATCTGTCTTTTCCAGCAGTATTTTCATCAGGTAAAGCATTTTGAGTTTTTGATTAGAGCTTTTCGCCATATGTACACCTCAGTTTTTCAATGTAACCAATTTTACTTTACTAATTTACTATCTACTTTTCCTAATTTCATTAAGTATTTTATCATCTATGAATATAGAATTGCTTTTTATTTCACATTCCCATATTATTATTACATTCCACCCCTTGCTTTGTAGCTCCTTAATTTTTTTCTCATCACGTTCCTTATTTTTATGTAACTTCATTTTCCACCATTCAGCATTTGTTGAAGGATATTTAAAGTATTTACAGCCCTCATGCATATGCCAGAAACAGCCATGAATAAATATCACTGTATTATATTTTTTAATAACTATGTCAGGTGTTCCTGGTAGCCGTTTATCATTTTTTCTATAGCGTAATCCATGGCTAAACAGATACTTCCGAAAAATTTCTTCCGGCTTTGTGTCCTTACTACGGATTCGGGACATATTGTAGCTACGTGCTTCTTTAGAATGTACATCTGCCATTTTACATCACCCTTACTTAGACGAATAGTATCGGTTCAACTTATCCTTACATAATTCAATTATTTTTTGGCGATCCTGTGCTGTTATTATTGAAGCTATTGATTCTATAAAACCAAATGTTTGTGAGCTTGCATCATAAGCGAAATATCCGCTGTCGGTAAGTGCTTTTACCGGATTCGATACAATATTATCTGCAATCATAGTATCACTGACATCGGCGTGATGATATATACAATTTCCTTTTTCAACTTTTAGTCCCTGTTTCCGTCTGTTATCATAAAAGCGTCGGAAATATGAAACCGCATAGTCAATTTTTATCACCATCTTGCCACTTTCAATGAGTGCCATAATCAGTACTGGTTTATATGAATAGGACATACGCATAGATTTGCAGTAGTCAAACAGTTGCATCCTCGCCTGATCTGTTGTAAAAGACAAAGATTCGGTTATTTCAGCAACTACCTCAGGTGACATTATTTTTGTTAATGTATTTGCCGCCTTCAGTATTCTTATTAAAGCTGAATTGTCTTTACCAACATAAAAGTCCTTAACAGCATGCTTTAGTTCCTCTTTTAGGGTATTGAGGTCTTTAACGTTACCTTGAGATTCGAGTTTACCCGCATGGGAAACTATATATTTATATGCCTCTTCTGACAGAGGACGTATAGAACTCTGCCAGGGAGGGTTTATACTTTTTCTTACCTCAGCATATCCTTTTTGTTCAATATAACCGCCATTGGTCAGATAGATAGGTACATTATGTTCAAACTTCTGGCAGTTTACCAATTCAGCATAATAACTGTCGCCATCTGGTGTATATATTTGTCCAACAACACCGGTTCCGAAATAGTATCGTTGAGTCTGATCATATCTGTTACCCTGATAGTAAACAAATATATCACCGGTATGTAACTGATTCCTATAGCGCATAGGAAAATGGTAAGTATTGAACAGCTCATCTGAATATGACGATTCAACATCAACTTTTTGTGATAAAATTACATACATAGCAACCCTCGATTCAATTATTGAAGAATCCTGTGTCACGGTCTGTAAGAGTACCGATGACCAAGCCTCTGTCAAGTAATCTGTTTCCACATTCGCAGCTAGTTTCAGGAAGCAACGCACAATTGTGACAGGCAGCAAGGTTACAGGATTCCGGGCCCTTACCTTCTGGTTGAATACAGATAGGGTCAGACGAGCACCAACGTGCATTTTCAAGCGCTGCCAAAATGGTTTCTTCAATACGACCTTTTTCTCCCTGGCGCACCAAACCACCAAGTGAACCTTCTGCATCACCAGAAGCAGTATATATCAGAACACCATACATTTCATTATTATTTGAGCATTTTTCGCAGTAGATTCTTTCTCGTATTGATGAACTTCCGTATCCACATTCATAGCTCAGCTGGTTAATAATTAAATGCGCAAAGGTGTGAATCAGTACAAATTCGGGTCGCAAATCGCCTGGAAACGACTTACTGAAGAAAGAAGACTGATATGCACGGTTCAGTATAGCAAGACGTTGCTTAACAGATTCCCGGCTTGCCCATGCCTCCAGTCGTTCTGTATTGAACTCAAAGAATATTCCCTCACCATATACTTCTATAGCAGGTAACCAATCACCATTACCAAGCCGTAACATTTTCTTTTTATCGGATATACTTTGCACAGTGTTTGGCTCAAGGCGTGAAAATGCAATAAACGCACGGGTTTCACGCAATTTTGGCACAAGTGAAATACTCTTGAAAAAATCATGTATTTGAGGATGATAATTCGAAATAGGATAGTTTATCGAATGAAACTTCAAACCATCCCCTCCACTGCTTTTTGCTAGCATTTTATATTCAGCAAGACGGTAATCATCTTCACTTATATCTTCCGTTATTTCTGGTAAGCCTTCAAGATTATTGAGCCTTCTGACAGCAGCATTATACAATTCGTCAGGATTAACACCTTTGAATTGAGCAACGAACTCAATAGAAGCCCGCGGAATTTCACCATTCACACGGCTGGACCTAATTGTCGGAAATATCTCGTCCAAAATGGCTATTACTCTACGGTTGGCATTATCGTCATCTGTAGGGATATATATGGAACTTCTGACATCAGCAAACCACACATTGGTTGCACCACGCTGTACAACACGGAAATCCGTATTATGATTACAAGGATTATCGGAATCTTTCTCTATGCCCAGCCAAGGTTTTGACGCATTACACGTGAAACCAATCTTCTGCAAAGCACCAGGTCTGACTGCTGTCGCAATTGACTTCTCTGCGCCACATGAGCATTCGTATCTGACGCTTGTCAAAGAAGCAGATGTACCACCTGTGCTTCTACGTATATGACAAGTTTCTTGATTATACACATGACCGGAATCATAATGAATCCATTCTGCAACCGGGAAATCCTCAATATGGCCTTCCGGGCATACAACCACAAATCTTTCTGGTATCAGACGTCTGCGTCTCTTTCCAGGAATATTAGCACAACTTCTTGAATGCTCTTTTTGCCAATGATCAATTCCATCACAGCGAACTTTTTCTGTGTAGTAGTTCAACTTTTTCATTGATCCGCAAAACGGGCAATAGTGCCATAAAGGAAATGTAACCGCAGGGATCTTCAGGTTATAGTTTTCTGAACCGGACTGCCTGTCTCTGAAATCTGGTGGCCACCGTAATTCTTTAACCCCAAGACGTTTCTTTAATCTTTCGTCCTCGATCAAGAATTCCTTTACGTTATTGTAACGCCATACATCCAATCCTGCAATCATTAATGATTCATCATTGGGAAACGGTACAATGGCACCAATACCCCAAGGACTGATAAGTTGTGACCTCCGAATAGGCTTGTTCTGATATGCCATACTTACTCCTCCTCAAAATAATGGTGTTGCATTACTTCCGCCTCACAGGAAGCATCCACACTACGCATGGAAGTGGGTGTTGCAAATGCCCGATCCTGCCAGATGGCATTTCGAAGTGTTCCTGCAGGGAACATTAGCGGTAGAACATCACCGCCATTGTAATCCTGATATTTTTGAATCTGCGGACTCCATGTTTTCCAATCAGCAAAAATATCATCTGCACATTTCAGGCAATATTGCGCTTCTTCGGGATCAATGGATTCCACACGCTTCTTGATAATGTTCTTGATCCTGCTGATAGTTGCCTGCGATGGATATTTGGGCGGATCACTATTAAAATTCTTATCCGATTCAAGACGAATAATACCTATAATGATTGCATGAAGCGCACGGGTTCTTAGAGGGGCCGAAAATGGCGTTACACTTGTAGGTTCAACATTGCAATAAATGCGGGAATGATAGCTTCTGAAATGCTCATAGTGTGATTTATCACGTGGACGGCCCGGATTATATACAGTGAACACTATACCCGGTGCATTTTTACTTGATCTACCTACACGACTGGTAGCCTGAATATATTCAGAAGTAGTTTTAGGCTGTCCAGCCACAGTCATAAGGCCTAACCGTGACACATCAAGGCCAACAGATATCATATTAGTTGCAAGGCAAATATCTACCGGAATATCCTTTAGCTTACCTTCCTCATCTTTTTTTGGTGGATAGCTTATATTCAGATTACTGAGGCTTGCTGTAACTTTGTCACTGCGTATACGGCTTGTCAGTTCTTCATCCCGGCGGATATAGCGTCTGTGTTCGCGGTATCCGGGAATTTTATCCTCATATCTGCGTTTGTATATAACATGAAGATATTCATCGATATCTGCGCGAATCCAAGTTGAAACTTGACCAAGTTCTCTTATGCTGTTGAAATACCCCATATGCGTCCAATATGGATCTCGGTCTTCTTCCTTTTCCACTTCAAGAGCACTTCCTGCATATAACAAAGAAGCATACAAGCGAATCATCGTAGTAGCTACAGAAGAAGACCCGGCCGCAAGGATGCCAACATAACGTCTACCGTTTTGTGATTTATCAATTTCAGCAAAGAAAGAATCACCAGCATCTATACCAGATGGGGGAAATTGTTTGACATTCTCGCGTCCACAATTATACAGAGCATGGCATTGTTCTCTTGCACGACTGATGGTCGCAGTTGAAGCGATTATTTTGGGATACCGCTTACCATCAGGAGTCTCCATAGCACACAATTCATCAATCATTGTTTCATAATGACCAACCATTGAACCCAAAGGGCCGGAAATCAAATGGAGTTCATCCTGAATTATCAAATCAGGTGCAGAAATCTTATTACCATTATCATAACCGAATATTCTTTGAGCCTCGGGCGTATAAGGTAACATGGCGAATTTATCCACTGTTCCTAGAATGAGGGTTGGTGTTTTCCGGTAAATATCATCATCAATTACATACAGCGGTAACAACTCTGAGCTGAAAGCGCAACCATGTTCAACGTTACTGCATCTGAATGCTATCTCAAACTGTTTACTGGCTATAGGTCTCTTGAATAATCCAGGCACTACAATGGTTTTACCTCGATTGGTGGGAACAGCACCACCTATCTGCGCTCCGCACCAAGGACATTTCATAATAACAAAAGGGTATTCATCACTGGACCCGGCTTTGAGTTTGTCGTACGCTTTAATTGCACTCGGATGCTCATTGGTCCCGATGTTATGATGATTTGGTGTAGTATCACCACCAACCCATAGGCCAATAGAAATTCGGGATTTTCCGAGCTCTGCTTCCTTTTCCTTACGGATTGTTTCGCAGGCGCATATCATCGAAGAAGCACGTTCATACTGCTGTGCTGTTAACAATCGGAGAGTATAGCGCATGAGAATAGCAGTTCCAAAATCATCTGCATTTTTCAGCCTTCTTACAAATATTGCAAATGCAGATAATCCAAGGTAGGCTTCAGTTTTACCACCACCAGTCGGAAACCAAATCAAGTCTATGATTTTCCGTTCTGAGCAGGTAGGATCAGACATGGATTTCAGATTTATGAGAATAAACGCCAACTGGAAAGGACGCCATTTGCCATATTTGTCTTTATCACCGTACCATGTACTTGGATCGTGAATATCAGGCAATTTCTCAATCGGGTTTTCAAGTTTAATATATCCATTTTCATCATCAATCCATTTTTTCAGAGGTAGATTGTAGTGCAATTGCTGAAGTAACATAACCCGGTTCATATAGCCAAACGCCTTCTGTATCTGTGGATCTCTCAGAAGTTTGACGCCTTCAATCATACGGTAAAGACATTCTTCACAGTTCTTAATATGAACTTCTGCAGTACTGCTGTAGGGCTCATCAAGCGTCATTGCCTTGCGTTTCAATTTATTAATCCAGTCGCGGTATTTTTCGCACATGGTATTCAATTCGGCAATAGTTACTTCAATGTTACCGAAATCGCTCAGTTTGTACATTTCAAGCGAAACGCCATTGATTTTACTTGGCACTATAGGCTTGATTTCATATTGTGGAAAAATTACTGTCTCAACTCTGAAAACGCCTTCAGGCTTTTCGTCCCAATCAGCAGCACACCCATGACCTATTGCATAATTCTTTATATCTCTGTATAGTAATTGGTTGGAACGATAGTCTTCGTCTTCTTTGATAATCTTCTGACCTTCAGTAAGAGGACAAAACCCCTTTTTCGATATCATTACAAATTTTACCTGAAAGAAGCAGTCGTCACTTTTTACTGTAGTTCCATTACTGATGTGAGTATTTTCCAAAGTGAAAGTATATACGTATTTTCCATCACTCTGATAGCGGTATGTGACATCAAATCTTAGCCCTGTTTCCTTCTCATCAACTGAAATCGGGTACTTGACAATTCCAGCCTTTTCATCGGGGAGCGGAATTTCTTTGCCATCATTATCCCACCTGATCTGTTTTCTGACATAGCGTGTTATTTCGCGTTCAGTAGACGGATTCTGTGTGCGGATAGTTGTATAAATACCAGCAAAAACGCTGACAGTGATAGAATCAGATTCTTGTAAAGAAACCGTCAAACTTATTGCCGACTGTTTGTAAGCATTGGACAGATTAAGAAGTTCCTCTGCATCTTCCAGGTATTCACGTTTGCCCCCAGTACGTTCTTTATCGGATGTTGCCATATTTTCGTCAGCATCATCTTGTCCAACTGCCGTATCGTTACCCTCATCAGTTTCAACGGATTGATCAGTAACGGATGCAGTAGCTTTCTGCGGAAACAGAATACCAGCCGCATATCTGATGTGAGGTGGATCGGACGCAAGAATTTCTTCGCCATTTTCCTGACGCAAACCAGGATAATCAATAAGATCTGGGCCAACAAATTCACGAGAAATAATGTCAATTAACTGATCTCGGCACTCGGTGCTCATAACAGCAACCTCCTCATCTGTAATTTCACATATTCGTTTGCAGCAGATTCAGTTTCCAAGACATACAGACCGGTTCTCGCTCTGCTGAACGCTACATACATGAGTTTTATATCTTCATAGGATGAAATATCTGTCAGAATAATCACGGCATTCTCTAGTCCCTTGAATCCCTGTATTGTACTGAAGGTGATTATATTTGTCGAAAATGCCCGGTAGTTCTTTATCTCGTACTTTTCAATAAGCGAAACAACGGAGTTTTCACGCTTAACTGGTGACAGAATAGTGATTTTTTTCTGAGCCACCCTGTTTTCAACAAGTGAGTCAATGATAGATTCCAGTTTTGTTCGTTCATCTTCGGCGTCTTTATATGTAATATAATTTACGGGAGGTCCCTCAACTTTTGTCCAAATATCAGATGGTGCTTCAAAACCGGTTACTGTTTCTATTTCATCACAAATGGGTTTTGTATTCCTACAATTTATTGTAAGTTTAAAACGTATGAAGGAAGTCCTGTCTTCAATCATTTCCTTCATTTGGTCACCGGTCTTTTCGCCTGCATAAATTGCCTGCATAGAGAAATCGCCAAGCATTGTCCATTTACCCCGGACGAATCCTTTGCGGAGACAGGCATCCATAACATCGATATAAAGAGGAGAGATTAAGTCTTGTGCTTCATCAATAATAATCTTGTCAAATTTATCTGCGCCATTTCTGACTAATGCCATGAGTGCCGACACAGGAACATCTTCACGGAAGAAAGCATTATAATTTTCCTCGCTTTCAGGAAAATTCAATCTGATTCCTTCACACTTTGCCAAATTTATCATATAGCTATGAAAGGTTCCTACATATGCCGGTTGCAAATTCGAGGGAACATCCTCAAAATAGCGCCGCATCCAATCACCAAGAAAATTATTGAAACAGAAAAGAGCAACGCGCTGACCGCTTGCTGCTGTTTTCTTAGCTTCTTCTATTGCCAGCAGAGTTTTTCCTGTACCAGCCGCTCCCTGAATGAGGCAACGAGGATTATCATCCAATTGATCCAGACATCTGTATTGCTCTTTTGTAAGTTCAACAAGCTCCTCTTCAGCATATTTCATCTGAACGCTTATGGAAACCGCTTTATCAAAATCTCCACGCAGTAACGATACGATATACGCAACATCATCTATGGTAGGTAGTTTTTTGTAAGGCAAAGAAACATGGTACAAATCTTCCCATTTTTTCTTTGTTGCATCGAATAGTCTCTTTATGAAATTACCGACATGATTTGCATCATTACAGTCAAAAACCTGCCACTGTTCTTCATCACAGCCAACAGTTTCATATTCAATATCAGGGAACATAACGCCTATTCCATAGAATATATCGTTCAGATGCTGATGCGACGAATCATATTTGTTTTTCAAAGAGGCAATAATACTATAGATACCGTCCCATGCCTGATCAAAGGGGCCACGTTCTTTTGTAGCGATATTTCCATATTTGTCTGTAAATGACCATACGCCATCAGATCGACGTACACGACCGCCTTTTACTTCCAAGGCAAACATACCTATGTATGGTGCAAGAACAAAAAAGTCTGTTTCACCATGTATTACCTTATTATGGTTGGAAATTCCAAGCGAATGCAGAACAATCCAATCTTCGGTAATTGGGTCATCCCTGAACCATTCAAATATTCTTCTTTCTGCATTGCTTTTTATCTCAGGCGAAACCACGGACGGTATCATCCTTGCCATAATCATCACCTCTCTTAATCAGCCAACAACTTATTGGTATTGGTGTTATCAACTATAATCGGAGTCTTGCTGATATCCATGATTTTCAGGATCTTTACAATTCCAACCTCATCAATTGTGAATGTGATTGGATCCCAAATATTATATGGATCAATATCTCCTAGAAGTTGCAATTCTTCTGCTATACAACGACGAAGCTTTTCAGATATAATTCTTCCGGCCTTAATATGAGCGCTTTTGACTGTGTTGCCAGCATCAAAGACTTCGTCCAGCTTATCCAGAAGAACTGCATCTTCCGTTACTGCGGCAATGAATTGCAAATCGGTCTTATTTTGTGGAATGATTGCTTCTTCATCAGTCATCCACCTTCTCACAGTAGGCTTATCCTTGGTACATCCGGCAGCTCTAAGTTTATCGTAGATTTCATCAAAGGATGAAAAGATACTTTCAATTTCAATAGCATCCTTCCATTTGTGTGCCAACTCACGGTAATGGGACTTTCCACTCGCTGTCAACACGCTATCGGCGACTTC
>JAAZCB010000508.1 GCA_012513545.1 Clostridiaceae bacterium | reverse complement strand
ACCGACAATGTTATCATAGAAATAATTAAAATACCCGATTTCACCATATGTGTCAGGTCCATAAATTACTTTGTTACCTTTCGAGGCATCCTTCCTCGTCTTGTTTTCCTTTTTGAGTTCATTTAAAAATTCTTTATAATCAGCACTCTTAATAATACCCTTTTCTTTTGCCAGAATCTGTTGAACCTTAATCCTTACAATTTCATCAAAAGCCTGTTTCTTAGCAACTTCCGCGGGCACTTCCCCATCATAGACCGAAAACCAGAATTCCCTGCTGTTTTCTATTCCATATTTCTTTTTATAGTACTCAAACACCTCTATACTCTTAGTGTCCAGTTTCAACCTAAACTCTCTTACACAGACAGGTTCACCGTTAACCTTCGCAACTAATGAAAAATCATTATACAATAACCCGGTTCGAAATCCGATGAAAACAATCAACGTAATTATTGCAGCAATACTGCAAAATAGCACTATTAATAATGAAATTAACCTTTTTGAAGGTTTTTTTATTAATCCGATGTTAATGTTCATCCTGGTCAAACCACTGTCCTCCCAATTCACATAATAAAATCATATTAAATTACAGGCCCCAGTATTACTCGGTATAGTGAATTACAGTTCATGACTAAGATATACTTATTAAATTTTGTCAAACTTATATGGCTTATGTTTAGAACAAACCAGTATTTATAGAGCTCTTTTTTAAACCATAAATTATATAAGGTTAATCAACAACTTTTTTATACTCTGCAGGACTAACCCCGGTATATTTCCTGAACAATCTGCTAAAATAACTTGACTCTCGATAACCAAGCATTTCGCTGACTTCATAGGTCTTGTACTCACTAGATTTTAAAAGCTTCTTCGCCCATTCCATCTTAACCTTTGTAACATATTCCAAAAAATTGCTGCCTGTTTCCTGTTTAAACAAGGAGCAAAAATAGTTCTTACTGATATTTAGATAACTTGAGATTGATGATAGCGTTATTTCCTCTTCAATGTGTTCTAATACGTACTCACATGCCTTTTTCATCAAGGAATTATTAACCGACGGCTTGTATTCTCTAACAACGTTCAACAAATTAGTTATAAAAACAACGAAATACTCCTTTATTTCATCCTTGGAAACAAAGTTTGAAAAATCTATTCCGGTAAATTTACTTGAATCATATAGCTTGTTTATAAAATTATGATGAGCATCTATATACTGATAAGTATTAAGTACCAGTTGATTAGCTGAAAAAGCTATTCTTTTAAGGTTGTCCTGCGATGCGACAGAAATTTCATCAAATATATAATTAGCTAACTTTACAGCTCTCTCATCCCCTGAAATAATGTATTCGGCTAAAAGCTTTTCCCTTTCAACCGGATACAGTATATTCTTATTTGTGCTGTTTTCCGATTGACTTATATGAATAACCCTGTTGCCACCTAGAACATATTTATGTCGAAGAGCTGCTTTAGCCTCCATATAACTCAAGCTTATATCACTTATGTTTTTTTGAAGACTTCCAACACCTATTGTAACTCTGACATTAACATCCTGCTTAATGCTTTGTAAAACATTTTCAAAAAAATCAACCGAAATCTCTTCAAAATATTCCGTCTTGGCATCGAAAAGAGGCTGCAGGATAACGCTTATAACACCTATATCCATATCCACCATAACGCAATTAATATCCGGTAATTGGCTTAATAATTGAGATATCCTGTCTCTGACTTTGTTTGTCAATTCATCAAACTTTCCGCTTTTAATCAATTCCTTTGAACTCTCGTCAAAGTTTCCGATTTCGAGTATTCCAACCTGAACCATTTTCTTGTAAAGGTTGATGTCATACTCATTTATAATATCCTCAAATGTATCAAGAAGCAGTTTTCCTCTTAGAATATCATACAAAATTTTTTCTCTCGAAAAAGACAGGTTCAATTCAAGCTTCTCAAGAAGTTTTTTGCTCTCATCGGCTTTCTTATCCAGAAGCACATCATGTACATCTTCCAACATCTTAACAACATTTTCTTTTATAAGAGGCTTTTGTATATAACCAAACGCTCCCAGCAACATGCCTTGCTTTACACGTGAATAGTCCTCCGGATTACTTAAAAAGACTAACAATGCAGGAAAATTATATTCTCTTAGGGCACTTAACAATTCAATGCCATCCATCTTCTGCATATTTATATCAGATATCACAAGATCAGCCTTTATAAGGTTAATCCTATATAGAGCGTCAATCCCATTATTTCCATAGTAGACAACTTCAAAACCCAATTTGCTCCATTCTATTTCATTTTTCAACCACAATCCCGTCGAAGGATCGTCGTTTACAATTACAACGTTAAACAAATTTAGGGCCTCCTTATTATAGGTAAGAGTCGATGATTATAAAATAATATTAATACTATATCAATTTGTTGTCAAATACTTTGTTAATTGGCTGCATTGTGCATTTTTGCAGAAAACCACTGCCCATTTGAATACGTCGGTAGTGTATTTATACTTGCAAAGCCTTTGAAACACTGCGCAACCAAACGTAGAAAAAAGCTCCTTTAAAGTGCTCCTTAAAAGGATTCTCCTCCTAATACTGCATACTCATTATTCCGTACAAAAAAAGGAGGTCTGCCCTCCTTTTATTTACTCAACAATCTGTCTATCTCGTTCTGATCAAAACCAACCACAATAGTTCCATTGATATCCAATACCGGTACACCTCTTTGTCCCGATTTCTGTATCATTTCAGCCGCTGCATTCCTGTCACTTGAAACATCGAGGTCTTCAAAAAAAACATTTTTTGAGTTTAGATATTTCTTTGCTACTGTACACCATGGGCACGTAGGTGTGGAATATACTTTTACAGTCATATTTATTACCTCCTTATCGTACTTTTAGCTTCTTGATTTATTCATACCCTACGGGGGTATACAATAAACAAAAATTTTTAAAAAATTAAAAAAGAGGTGTTAAGCCTCTTT
>JAAZCB010000507.1 GCA_012513545.1 Clostridiaceae bacterium | reverse complement strand
AGGCTCTTTGGCAAAATTTGATTAAAGCGTTGGCTTTGTGCGTTTTGCCAATGTGCCTTGCAGCGAAGGGACGGTGTGAGTTGCAATCATTTTATCTTAATCGTTTTTATCTCATTGTTTGCATTAAATGTCGGGAAATACATCAACTCAATCTTTGCAGGATTAATTGTATATGTCCCGGAATACCTAGTTATCAATTCAATCTCAAAAGTATATTCGCCTTTAGGTAAATAATCACAGAAGATTGTTGTTTCATTCTTAAAATATTCTCTATGTGATTCATTTCGTAAATTATTCTTCTTATCAGCATACGAACAGCCTCCAGGAATTGGAATATTTATCATTACATATTCAGCATCTTTTTTAACAGTCACTTTTGTGATTAGTTTGGTCTCATGTCCAGCAGTTAAAATGGTTATTGGATTATTATCAAAACTTGTAGAAATTTCAAAGTCCTCCATTTTTAATGTTGGATTATTATCCCAATATCTTTGGTAGGATGTGAAATAAACCGGAAAGTCTCTTGTTTTTGATAATTCAATCTTTTGATTTGGATTTATATTCATTTCAAAAGGAAATTCAGAAATAGTCCTGTTAATATCTCCTTTTAATGACAATTCAGGTTTGCTTAATTCTGATTGACCTTTTAATAAATCGGGCAATATTGTTTCTATGATTTGGGCTGATTCAAAAGTATTTCTCCAATAGCCATTTTTTCTGTTTTCAAGAAAGTAATTTTGCATCTTAGTTAATCCCTGACTATCTGTTGTTGAATCGGCTTTAATTATTTTATATGCAAGTAATGAATTTTGAATATCGTTATTTAATAAGTTAGTCGCCTTAGTTTCATCGGTATAGTAAGTGTTTCCAAATAAAGTTGTTTTTTTATAATAATCCAGGGTATCCAAATTGTAATCAATTCCACATAGTTGTTTCAACTCAATTATACTAAGTAGCCCATTTAATGAAATATTCTTTGTTCTTTCCAAATCAGTAATATAGGGTAGGTTATTTATTTGAGACCCTAAAAGATTCAGAATTTTTAGTATTCGTATTTTTTCATAGAAATCATGAGAACTTTCTAACTCCCATATCAGTAATTCCGTAATCTCATTTTTATTAATTGAGGTTCTATAGCCAAGTTGTTCTGCATGTGTAATGGCTTCTAATATGTGTAAACTAATCCACAAACTTTCATCTGAATTCTTCCACCAACCCCATAAACCATTTTCTTTTTGATTTTTCTTTAATAACCTGATTAGTTTTTCAATTTCATTATCATTTTTGAATTTTTCACCCTTGTAATATGCAATATTCTTTTCTGCCAGCAGAGCTTTCAATTTTGATGCAATTTGTTCATTACATGAATATTTATATTTAATCAGGTGACTAATTTCATCTTCAATAACATCAAGAATGTCTGCCCGGGCATATAGACTTACTATGCCTAATGTAGAATCAAACTGCAACTGAATAGTTGTGTCTTTATCAAGCACATAAAAATTACCTTTAGTTGCTTCAAGTCCTTTTGGAAAAACGGGAATACTTCTTTGTTCACCATCAAAATAACTGTCATTCGTCTCAAGAAAATACTTTAGTATCACAGAATCAGTCGATGCAAAGATTGGTAGCGTATCAATTAAAGAGTTATTACAAAATCTTGAAGTATTTAGCAATTCTTTTCCATCAACTTCAAATTTTGTTTCAACTTTAACTGAATCGGGAGTGTAGTTTAGAACTTTACCAATTGCATAAGAAGTATCGCTTTTCACCAAAAATCTGGGAACTGCAAGTTGAGCCATAAGTGGTTTATAAGATTTTATAAGTCCATCTGATTGTCCTGATTGGCGTTTGTCATTCATGGCAAGATAAAATGTTTCCCAACTGGTAACATCATCAGGAAAAATGACATCAAATCCTGTTTTCCCTTCTTTATTTGTTATAAGGCTAGGTTGCCAAAATGCATAATCAGAAAAATTATTACGAATAGAGCTTGACTGGCTTGCTGCTTCTAAAAATGTCTCATCATATTCAGCACCTTTTAGTGAAGCTTCAGTAGTTTTAAAAGCTCCTGCTTCCGTTTCAATTATAACAACTCCATTTGCCCCTCTTGAACCATAAATGGCTGTGGCACTTGCATCTTTTAAGATTTCAATATTTTGAATGATTGCAGGGTCTAACTTGGAAATATCGCCAGTATAAACATTTCCATTAATAATATAGAGAGGGGTTTTATCAAATTCAATAGTTGAAGCACCTCTTATTCTTATTTCTACGGCACTCCCAGGAGCTCCACTATTAGATGAAATAGAAACACCTGCAACTCTCCCTTGCAAACTCTCCGAAATATTTCCACTTACTCCTGGCATACCACCTAGAAGACTGCTTGTGGTTACTGTAGAAACTGAACCTGTTAACATTGATTTCTTTTGAACGCCATATCCGACCACAACAACTTCTTCAAGTTTACATACATCCGCTCTTAGGTTAACATTTAGAATATCACTATACCCTAATGGCTTATCTTCTGAAAGATAACCTATAAATGAGAAATTTAATATATTATTACCCGGTGGTACTTTAATGGAATAATAACCATCTAAGTTTGTAATAGTACCATAAGTTGTACCCTTTATAATTACATTAACTCCCGGTATAGGTTCGCCAGATTCTTCTTCGTAAACGTATCCTTCAACAATGTCACCAACACCGGTGTATTTAAACTGTTGCTGATACATATTATAAATCTGTTTTAATTCTTTTTCCTCATTTTCATAATATGGATTTGGTTTAAAAAGCATTTCTTCAATAACATTGCTTACGTACAAACTAAAAGTATCTTTCTTGAATGAAGCTGGTTGTTCAAATTCATAATAATTCAATCCGTTCGGTTGAATAAGTATTGAATCTTCAATATGGTATTTCGCTCCTGAATAAAAGAATATTAATTTGTGATAACCTTTATGCAATTCATGTATAAATGAAGTATTGCCCGGATAAACTCTCAGAAATTCATGATTATCATATCTGAAAACCAAAACATTCAAAGGAATATCTTTAATAGGTTCATCATTCCTTTTAAAATTAATTAATAGTTTGCCAGCTCCCTGGCTCGTAGAATTTGGATATCTGTATCTAGCTGTAAGATATCTTTTTGAATCCAAATAATCTTTCCATTGTTTTTCAATTGCTACTTTGGTAAATACAGCATCAGTTAAAGTATTATTTGCTTTATAGCTATATAAGTATTCCGGAAATCTTTTAGAATCAATGCTACGCATTTTTAATAGTGCAGGTAAAAACTCATATTCAAAAAACGGTTCATGATTAAATGTAGTCGAAAAACTGTCTACAAGTTGAAAAGTTAAATTACCAACCAGAGGCCCGGCATAGTAATTTCTTTGATATTTTGATTCAGGAGTAAGTAATTGAATATTTTCGTTTTGTTCTATATAAGCATATTGTTCTCCGAAATTATTCCTATAAGGAACGATATATTTATAAAGAAGTCGTTTTTCAAAATCACTTAGTTTTGCTTCAACCTTATTTATTTTGATATTAGCATTTTTTGCATCCTGCTCTAAGCTAAGAATTAACTTTTTACCTTCTTCAAAATGCAAACTGTCAATTGTAATTTCTCTAAAAGTAGTCCTGAGTTTTATTTGATGATAGCCACTATCAATATTAAATGAATAGGGACGGGTATTTGTAGACCAACTAAAATAAACTGGCTTATTATCCACATAAATAACGTGAACTGGTTGAATTGCACCATCTGAAATAAAAAAAGGAGCAAACTGTGTTATTGAATCAATTGTATTATATTCAAAACTATAGATGGAATTTTTCGGATAAATAAATCTATAATATTCAATAGAATCAATACCTGCCAGAATTTTCCATGCATCATAGTCTAACTGCAAACCTGAATGGGTATTTAGATTGAAGTCTTTAAAATTGAAATTATTTATGACGCTTTTGTTTTTCTTTGATTTCCCCAGATATGGCAGTTCAGGAGCAGTATAATCAAACTTCTTTGTTAATGAAAATGCGGTTAAATCAACTCCTTCAACTGGCTTTCCTTCGGTATCTGTAACCAGAATGTCAATTCTTGATTTTTGTCCGGGGTATACAATTTTTGGTTGAGTAACGGAAATATTAAGCTTTTTGTCGATTAAAGGTATTCTGAAATTTTCTTCCTTTACTTGACCGCCCCATAAATATCGAATTGACACAAAATAATTTTGCTTGGAAGATAATTTTTTATGAATATCCAAAGAATCGGTGTAGTCAGATGCTTGTTGGCTATTCTTTTTGTAGATATTGTAGATAAATGGAATTTTACGAGGATTATTAACAACAATATAAACTGAATCTGATGTTCTTTCTGAAAAGCATTGAATTAAAGATGATTCTTCTGAAATATTTATGGTTTCTGAAATCGAATTTGTTTGAATTGTATAAGAAGAAAAGTAAGGGTTTAATTCGATGCTACAGGGTGTAATCCCATTATAAACTGGAGTTTTATTTCCAAAATTATCTTGTGAATTTATAGTTACCTGTGTTGATTCTTTTTCGCCATTTTTTAAATATTCAAAATGGATGGAATCAGTTTTTACTTCAATATCGAATTTTTCTGATTCGTAGAAGTATGAAATCTCTTCACTTTCGGAAATAGATTCATTGTCAGAAGTTAGTAACCTAACAGTTATCGTATATCCGAAGTTTGCTTTAGGAAACGTTGAATCTGACAATACTATCTCGGTTTCATCGGTCGGATTAAGCTTCTTTTTTTGGAAGAGTAAAGTATCAGGAATGAACACATGGTTCTCAAAATATTTATTTATAGATTTTGGAGTCAATAATACTTCAATCCTTGCATCCATAAGGTTCAAATCATTTTCATCTGTACCTTTTGCATAAAGAGTAATTTTTTTATTTCGAAAATGTTCCTTTTTATCAACTTTCAATGAAAGTTGATTCTTTAATAATTCGTAGTCTTCATATTTAAAAGAACCGTTTATATATTCTTTTCTATCGTTAAGTTCTAGGCGAATTGTATAATTCCGGTCAAGTTGTAGCTGAAGAGAATCATGCAAATAGAATTCGTATTTATACCCCCCACTTCTATACGGAGCTAATTCGGTTAATTCAATATCTTTTCTGCTGTTTTGCAAAATAACATGAACATTTTTATCTATTGGATTTCCCTTTTTCGTTAATAAATAGGCTTTAAATTTCACCGTATCACCGGGCATGTACTTCGGTTTGTTGAACACCATGTAACCAGTATGCTTATTACTGAATTTGTTATTTGTGTAATAATCGCAATAGTAATCATCGAACATACAAGCAATTTTGTTAAAGGACCTAACAAAGAAATTTTTGGTTCTATAAATAGTACCTTGTGGCCACCCTTTAACAATTGATTTCACTCCGTCTATTGGGAGGAATATTACAAAGTTCACAGGCATCCACACATATTTTATTGGAGTACCATAAACAACTTTCCGAGTTCCTCTCTTTACAAACGAATTGTTATATTGTCTGGAAAGGTCATAATAAGCTGCAAATCCATTATGTGTTACTTGTAACAATCCTTTTTGATTAGATTTTCTATCAAGATAGGACTGTGTTTTTTTATTGAAGCGAAGTTTTTTCAATCGAACACTAACATCAGCATCGTCAATAAGATTTCCTTTTAAGTCAAATACCTGGATACATAAATCAGTATTGTTATTGAAAATAAAGACATCAAAATCCTGAACAGTTGTTATTGAAAGTCTTTGTTTCTCTCTTTCAGCAAATGTTTTCAAATAATGTCCTTGAGGCAGTTTATTGCAATATTGGCTGTCTGTTGGAAAGGAATCAACTAACGTATGGAAAAAAGTGGTATCAACTTTCCAAATGTCTTTTTTATAAATCTTTTTAGCTTCCTTGTTAGTGATTTTGTAAATGTAGGTGTAATAACTTGTTTGTCGGCTTTCAATTAATTTTTGTCCATAAATACTGTATGAAAAAAGTAGAAGAAATAAAAAAATTATTGCCCTTTGCTTTTGAGATATTATTTCCATATTGTTTTTCATTTTACTATTAGGGTACAATTTTTTGTCCGATTCCATAAAAATATTTGTTTTTTCTTATCAGACAATTCTAAAATCAATGCCCCCTATGAATGTGCGTCGGCAAAGAAAGCAAGTGTGTGGAAGCGACGGGACGGTTGAGGGAAGGGCTGGAAGACTCTTGCTTTGTGTGTTGGCTATCATGTTATTTTGTCTTTTTATCGTTTCAATTTTCATTGTTGCACGGTCGCTCCTCCGCTTGTGCCTAACGGTTACGTGTATGAAACGTT
>JAAZCB010000506.1 GCA_012513545.1 Clostridiaceae bacterium | reverse complement strand
TTTGTTTTTTCATTGATAGCTTTTCTGAAATTATCCGGAACATCAGGATCTACAAAAACCGTCTTGATACCGATCTTTGGTAAAGTGACCGAAAACAGATTATACGTTCCCCCATATAGAGTGCTGGCTGCTACTATTTCATCTCCTGCTTCAGCAATATTCAAAATTGCATAGGTAATAGCTGCCGAACCTGATGCAACCGCCAAGGCTCCCACACCGCCTTCTAAAGCAGCAACTCGCTGTTCAAAAACATCCGTTGTAGGATTCATTATTCGAGTATAAATATTTCCCGGCTCTTTTAATGCAAATAAATTTGCCGCATGCTCCGCATTATTAAAAACATATGAAGTTGTTTGATAAATCGGAACAGCTCTTGATCCTGTAGTAGGATCTGATTTCTGACCTGCATGCACCTGTAGAGTATCAAATTTCAATTTTCTTTCTGTCATTTTTCTTTTCTCCTTTTAATTAATTTTACTTTTATTATTGAAAAAGTTTGAATTAAAAGTTCAACCTTATCAATTATCGTTATCAGCTAAAAAAAAATTTAATCTGTGAGATTGTCTCATATATAATACATAGGGGCTGAAATATTATTAATATTTGTATAATCTTCTGCCAAATCTTCAAGTGTTATTGAATCTACCAGATGGCTCAAAGCAGCATTCATCTTATCCCATACATTTATTTTTATGCATCTTTGGATACTCTTATTGCTTGTTTGGTCCAAAGCTCCATCTTCATCATATTCTACAATGGACAAGTCACCCTCAAGTGTTCTAAGAATACTGCCAACGGTTATTCTTTCAGGCTTTTCCGCCAATATGTACCCTCCCTGCGCTCCCTTAATGCTTTTGACAAGACCGGCTTTTCTCAACAAAGAAAATACCTGCTCCAAGTAAGTGGTGGATATATTTTGTCGTTCTGCTATGGCATATAGAGGCACTTGTTCCTCATTGGCATAAACTGCCAAATCTATCATGGCACGCAAGCCATATCGTCCTTTAGTAGATAATTTCATAAGCATCACCTTTCTATATATAATACTGCAAGCTCTCCCGCATTCCGGAATCTAATTCTTCATAGCATGCAATCAGGTCTGCTATAGTTGTATTTTCAGCAATTGCGTTTAGTTCATCCATGATGCGTTTCCAAATTTTTTTTGTAACACAGTATTCAATTCTGTCGCATGATTCTTTATCCAATACACAGGAAACGGGAGATAACGGTCCTTCGAGAATGTCAAGAATATCCTTTACGGTTATTTCCTTTGAAGCCTTAGCAAGCATATATCCGCCTTGTGCGCCGCGTGTGCTTTTTATGATTTTGTGCTTCTTCAAAATGATAAATAATTGCTCCAAATACTTATCTGATATCCCTTGCCTTTCTGCTATTCCCTTAAGGCTTACAGGCCCGTCATTCTGATGGATAGCAATATCCAAGATTGCTTCCAGTCCGTATCTGCCTCTCGTAGATATTTTGATCGGAATCACCTCCCAGCTCATTTCCTACTAAATCAGTATGATTACTATATATTAAGATTATAATACTATTTGTAATATGTCAATACCATTTTAAAAAAATTCATAAAAAAAAGAACCTCTTTATGAAAGTTCAAATAATATGCATAGACAATAAATCTATCTCTTTCATAAAAAGGTCCTCATTACTATATAATCATTCATTTTTTTAATGTATTAGAAGGGTTTAATAAATGAGCTAAGTTCGCGACCACGACGACGCCGAGAAGCGGAGCTTACACAGTAGTAAGTGAGCATCGAAGGCTAGGAAGTAACAAAGAAATTAGCCATTTAGTAAAGCCTTCACTATTTTCTGCTGAGAAGTTGTATTATTTCCTCATCATCCACGATCTCTTCCACCGAGTGTATGCCTA
>JAAZCB010000505.1 GCA_012513545.1 Clostridiaceae bacterium | reverse complement strand
CGACCAGCATAAAGATCACCTCAAATTATTATTAGTACCAAATACGTATGAATAAAACAAAAAATGCGCATAAAAGCTTAATACAGCAACGTATAGCTATAAGTTTTATTATAACCAGAGTTGAATTTATGATTCTGAAAATAAAATTCAAGGATTTCTTACATTTGTTTAATAGAATTTGTGGAGAATTTATGAAGATACTTGAAATAGAATTATTTTGTAGTAGAATAAGAGTTATCGGGTTGTTTGTTCCATTTATCAACACAAATATATTAAAAATGGGGAAGACCTATGAAGAGTGAAAGAGCGTATATTTTTCTGTTTGCATTTATGCTTTTAGGACTGCTTATTACAGTTCAGTTCAAAAGTGTATTGAATTCAAATAAGGGAAAAACATCAATACAGTTTGAGATAGAGAATTACAAACAGTTGCTGAATGATTATAAGGTTAAGGAAAGCAAGCTGAGGGAAGAAATTGACAGGAATCTTAAACTGAAGTCCGAGTTTGAGCGAAGCTTTTTTGAAAGAAATAGTGACAAGGCTTTTGAGAGTGAATGGGAGAAGGTAAACCTTATTGCAGGGCTTACAAATGTTGTTGGAAATGGAGTTACTATAAAGCTTAATGATGCTCCTTCATACAATAACAAGCCTGAGGAAGCCAAATACTATATATTTCACGATATTGAAATTGTCCAGATCATAAATGAATTAAACAAGGCAGGTGCACAGGCACTTTCTATTAATAACGAAAGAATAATTTCTACAACAGACATAATTTGCCTCGGGCCAACCATCAGGATTAATGAGTCCAGATATTCCGTACCTTTTGAAATAAAAGCTATCGGACAACCCAAGAAATTGTATGATTCTATCAATAATAGTGAAATAATCCAGCAGTTCAGGAAGTATGGCAAAAGAATTGAAATTAAGGAAGCTAAGGATATTATAATACCCAAGTATAGCGGAAATGTAAGCAGACTTATTAAAGGTTTAGAGGTGACTGAAAAATGAAGCTTGGAAGAAGTCTTTCAATAACTGCAATATGCTTGTTGCTTGGCACAATGCTGGCATGGCAGTATAAAAGTCTCTACAACAATAAAAAAATAGAGACATCACAAAGAGTGAGCCTGAACGGTTATAAGGATGAATATCTTGCTGCGAGAAAGAATGTTGATGATCTGACTAAAAGGAACGAAGAGCTTTTAAAGACCATTGAAGGCTATGAGAACAACACCAAAATCGACCAGCAGCTTAGAGAAGACCTTGACAGAGCCAGAATTCTTGCCGGCTTGTATGATGTAAAGGGAGCAGGGATAGAAATAACCCTTGACAATTTTGAGAATGATGTCCTGCATTATGATATCGAGGAAAGAGATCTTATAACGATAATAAATGAACTTAAGGCTTCCGGTGCGCAGGCAATATCTGTAAATGGAGAAAGAATAGTAGCTATGAGTGAGATAAGGGGAACAGGAGATTTTATCATTATAAACGGTAAGCAGATGATTCCTCCCTTTAAGATAAAAGCTATTGCTGAGCCGGAAAAACTTGAGAATGCTTTAAACATACTCGGTGGGATAAGCGCATATTTCAAAGAATACTTTATCTTTGAAATAGAAAAAAGAGACAGTATAGTTATCCAGAAAGTGCGTGATGATGGATCAGTTCTAAAATATAATCTTTTAGAACCGGTAAAATAGTTTATTTCTAACTGGTCATTTTTTTCAAACATTTTTTATATAAATATTATATAAGGGCCTTAAATTATGTACTAATGATTCAAGAGTAAAAAGTATCATAATTTAGGGCCTTTTTCTTGCGGATAAGCTTGTGTTTTATAAAAATATTTGGGGAGGAGTTTAATTTATGAGAAGGAAGATGTTTATTCTTTGTATTCTGGTAGCAGCACTTCTTACTGTCAACCTGTTGACCAGAGAAAATACAGATAATCCAGAATCTGACGGAGTTTTTTCGGTTAATCTTGATAATATCGATTTTAGTAATGAAATTACAGGGATGCTTAGTGAAGGGGTTATTAATGAAATACCTGAGTATGAGGATGTTTTTGTTGAAAGTGTTGGAAATGGAGAATTCAGCAACAAGCTATTACGTTGGGGAATATGCAGAAAAGGTGAGGATAGAATTCCTGAGGCTGATCCTGGCACCCCGGCTTTGTTGTCAAAATATGGCGGTTTATATCTTGGTGATACAGAGAAAAAAGAAATATATCTTACTTTTGATGAAGGTTATGAGAACGGATATACGAGTAAGATACTTGATGTACTAAGGGATAATAATGTTAAGGCAGTTTTTTTCATAACAGGACCATACTTGAAAGAGCATCCTGATCTGGTAGAAAGAATGCTTGGCGAAGGTCATACAGTTGGTAATCATACAATTCATCATCCAAGTCTGCCAAGCCTTGGTGACGGGGATCTGGAAGAAGAAATACAGGGGCTTGACAGAGTTTTTTATGAAAAGTTCGGGAAGCATATGAGTTATCTGAGACCCCCAAAGGGTGAATACAGCGAGAGAACACTGGCTGTTACCCAAAAACTTGGATACACAAATCTTTTCTGGAGCTTTGCTTATGACGACTGGTACAGAGATAAAATAAGAGGGCCTGAGTATGCATACAACAAGGTTATGAATAATCTTCATAATGGTGCAGTACTTTTATTACACGCGGTATCAAAAGATAATGCAGACGCTCTTGATATGATAATAAAAGGAGCAAGAGAGAAAGGATATGAGTTTGGAGATATAGGAAGCTTAGCTTCTAGAAACTGATTGAACTATACGAAAAATACATAGTCAAATTGTATGAAAAAGAATAATGAGCTGTGAATTCAGGGGTTTAAGGAGAACAACCATGCAAGGAAGAAAGAGTAGAAGAAAAAAAGTTAAAGAGGATAAGGCGAAAATTAACATCAAGGAAAAAATGACCGAGTTGTTGGAACTTCCTAAGGAGATCGTGCTTGATCTTCCTAAAACAACAATAGTCGGGAGTAATAATGTCATTATTGAGAATTATAAGGGGATTATAGAATATGATAGTGCCAGGATACGGGCAAATACCAGTAAAGGCATCATTAAAATTTCCGGCAGCAATCTGGTTATACGTGAAATTACATCGGAAGATTTGATGATTGAAGGCGATATTGATGCCCTTGAGTTTTTAAAATAGACTGGTGAAGGAAAATATCTTTTTGTATAAATCCTCCGAACCCGTTAAAGCATCGGGATTCTCGGATTTTCATCATACGTAGGTAATTTGAGAATACACTATTAGTCATATGGGGGTTAAAATGTTGTTGTTGAAATTATGGAATTATGTCAGAGGATATGTTATTATATTGGTTGAAGGCTATTTTCTTGAGAAGTTTGTAAATATTTGCATAAGGAGGCAGATACTGCTTTGGGATATAAAGAGTCTGAAAAACAGCAGTATGGTTCTTTGTGTAAGCATAAAAGGGTTTAAGATGTTAAGGCAGATCTCAAGAAAAACAGGTTGTAAGGTAAAGATACTCAAAAAGAAAGGTTTGCCTTTTAAAGTACACAGATATAAGGGCAGAAAAACTTTTTTTCTTGGAGCAGCTGTATTTGTAGCATTATTTTACTTTATGACATCATTTATTTGGACAATTGAAATAACTGGTAATCAAACGGTTGATACGGAACTAATAATGCAAAAGCTTATAGATTTGGGAGTTAAGCCTGGAGTTCTCAAGTATGGAATTAATCCTGAAAGAATTTCCAATACTATTATGATGGACGTTAATAAGCTTTCCTGGGTTAGTGTTGTTGTAAAGGGTACTAAAATGAAGGTTGAGGTTGCTGAGGCTTATGACAGTCCTCCGATGGTGCCTAAAGATACACCTTGCAATATAGTAGCAACAAGGGATGGAGTAATAAAGTCGATATTTGTAAAAGCGGGAATTGAAGCTGTAAAGACAGGAGATACTGTCAAAAAAGGGCAGCTTCTGATATCCGGAACCATACCTGTAAAAAATCAGGAGGATAACCCGAGAATAGTGCATGCAATAGGTGTTGTTAATGCCAGGACATGGTACGAGAGCCGGCAGCCGGTAGAAACAAAAATTATAGAAAAGGTCAGGACTGGTAATAGTAAGGATTGCATATCCATTTTAGTATTCGATAAAAGGGTTGGATTATTTGGAAAGAAAGTGGTTTATAATGATTATGACAAGGTAGAAATGAAAAAGCTTCTTTCAATTGGTGAAGATTTGGTTTTTCCTTTTGGAGTTATTGTCGATAGGTATTATGAGAATGAAACAACTTATGCTGAGTATTCACTCGAGGATGCCAAAATGAATGCCGCAAAAAAAGCTTATAGGGAAATTATGGAGCAACTGCCGGATGGAGCCAGGATGACAAACAGGGACGTGAGCTTTAAGGAGGCCGAAGACGGTAGTATTACTGCAGATGTTATTATTGAATGTATTGAGGATATAGGTATGACAACAGAGATTGGAGGAAAATAATTGGAGAGCCTTATAGAGATTTCTTTGGAGTTTGACAGAATTGAGCATGCAATGAACCTTTTTGGAAATTTTGATGAAAACATTAATATTATAGAGACTGCATTCAATGTTAAAGTTATATCGAGGGACAATGAGATAAGGGTTGTGGGTTATCAAGAAGGCGTAAATAAGGCTCAGACAGTTCTTAGAAGGCTTATGGGAATAGCAGCACAGGGAGATGTAATTACAAAACAGAACGTAAGCTATCTTGTACAGCTTGCAAATGAAAATCAACTTGAAAGGGTAAATGACTTTAATGCGGATTATGTTTGTCTTACTGCTAAAGGAAGACAGATTAAATCCAAAACCCATGGACAAAAAATTTATGTAGATGAGATGAAAAACAATGGGATTGTTTTCGGCATAGGTCCTGCGGGTACAGGAAAGACTTTTTTGGCTGTAGCTATGGCTGTTACGGCTTTCAGGAATAAGGAAGTCAACAGAATTATTCTCACAAGACCTGCTGTGGAAGCAGGAGAAAAGCTTGGCTTTTTGCCGGGGGACTTGCAGAACAAGGTTGATCCTTATTTAAGGCCCCTTTATGATGCTTTGTATGAGATGATGGGATTTGAAACCTATCAGAAATATCTTGAAAAAGGTATGATTGAGGTTGCACCCCTGGCTTATATGAGAGGCAGAACTCTCGATGATTCGTTTATTATACTTGATGAGGCTCAGAATACAACCCAGGAACAGATGAAAATGTTTCTAACAAGAATAGGGTTTGGTTCAAAGGCGGTTATAACGGGTGATATTACTCAGATAGACCTTCCGGGGGACAAGAAGTCAGGTCTTAAGGAAGTTATTAAGATTCTTAAGGATATTAAAGGAATATCTTTTGTTCATCTGACAGATAGAGATGTTGTAAGGCATGAACTTGTTCAGAAAATTATTCAGGCTTATGACAGGTATGATAAGTTGAAAGACCACAAGTAAACAACTTGTTATTGTTAGGAGTGTGTTCATATGGCAAAAGATAAAAGCAAGGAAATTCATAACAGTATTAAAGCATATATTTTGGATAAACACATCCAGAGGGTAATTATAGCAGTAATTACTACTATTTTTGCCTGCTTGATTGTTATTAACGGGGCAATGCCAAAAAAGTACAAGCTTGAATTGGATATGGTGTCAAAGTATGACATTATAGCTCCGAGGGACATAATTAATTCTATTGTTACCAAAAAAAATGAGGAAAAAGCAGTTAATGAAGTTATCCCTGAAATGGAAGTTATCAGTGACGCTTCAATAGAAGTACTCGCGAATCTTGATACTTTTTTTGATCTTATCGAAAATGCAAGAAGAAAGGTTGAAAAGAGGAGAACAGATTTAGGAGGCGATAGTAACCTTTTGGCCAAAGAATGGGAGAAAGCTGCAAACGAGCTTAATGAAGAAATAAAAAATATTAATGTAGTTCTTTCCTATGAACAGGTTTTTTATCTGATTTCAAAAGCCAGTGAGGATGATATCCTGAGTTTTCAGTCAACTATGAAGAAACTTATTATAAGTATCATGAAAGTAGACATTTCCGAAAGCAACCTTGCAGTCAGGAAGGATGAAATCCGAAAAAGTATCCTGGATACTGATATTAAGCAGGAATTGAAGAATATTGGTGTTATTCTGTCAAATTATATTATAAAACCGAACAGGGCTATAAATGAGAGTGCAACTGAAATAAAGAAGCAAATGGCACGTAGGGATGATAGGAATAAAGAAGTAATAAAGAAGGGCCAGAGGATAATCAGCTCTGGAGATCTAGTTACTGAGGATAAGCTCAAGATTCTGGAAGAATTGAATTATCTGGAAAAGAAGGGCAAGTTCGACTATGTATATGTTGCCGGATTACTTGTTATTCTCATTATGCTATCTCTTTTGCTTATCCTTTATATGAATAATTTTTGTAAAAAAGTCTTCTATAACAGAAATGACCTGATTCTTTTATCGATAGTAATACTATTCACACTTTTGATTGCAAGAGTAGTTTATGAGTATTCTACGCTGGCTATACCAATTTTTATTGCAACAATGCTAATATCTATTCTTCTTGATTTAAAGCTGGCGCTTATAATAAATTTTATCCTGACTCTGGCAGTTATGCTTATGACTAACTCAATTGTCGTAAACGGAGAAGTAAAGTTCATATATCTGGCAGCTGTGAGCGGTGCTTTTTCAGCTTTTGTAGTATCAAAGGCCAATCAAAGGAATAAGCTGGCTGTTGCTGGAGCTGCTGTTGGTGTTATCAATGTATTTGTTATTGCTGCTTTTGATATAATAAACAAATATCCTGCACAAACAATACTAAAGGATAGTTATATTGTTTTCCTAAACGGACTATTCTCAATTGTAATTACAATAGGACTGCTTCCATTTCTTGAGACAACCTTTAATATAATAACTCCTCAGCGTCTTCTTGAGCTTGCCAACCCCAATCAGCCGCTTCTAAGAAGGCTGCTGACTGAAGCTCCGGGGACTTACCATCACAGTCTTATGGTAGGAAATCTTGCTGAGGCAGGCACTGAAGCTATAGGAGGAAACGCATTACTCGCAAGGGTAGCAGCGTATTTTCATGATATTGGCAAGCTTAAGAGGCCGGGATTTTTTAAAGAAAATCAGCTGAGTGAGAATCCTCATGATAAAATGACTGCAAATTTGAGCTCATTGGTTATATCCTCACATATTCACGATGGAGTTGAAATGGCAAAGAAATTTAAAATTCCTCTTGCAATAAGGGATATAATAATTCAGCATCATGGAACTACCTTGATAGCATATTTTTATCACAAGGCCAAAAATGTTGAAAAAAGTGAGTGTATTGATGAAACGAATTTCAGATATGAAGGAGTCAAGCCATTGACAAAAGAGGCTGCGGTAGTGATGCTTGCAGATTCAGTTGAAGCAGCAGTCAGGTCAATGACTGACAGGACAGAGGGTAAAATTGAAGGTCTTATAAGAAAGATCACAAAGGATAAGCTTGACGATGGTCAATTTGATCAGTGCAGTCTTACACTAAAAGATCTTGATAGCGTTTCTAAGGCTTTTATGAAAGTTTTCAGCGGCTATTTTCATGCCAGGGAAGAATATCCCGACATAAAGAAGGAGTCTGAAAGAATCAAGGCAAACATTACCTTAAACCAGCAGCAGGAGGATGGAGCTTTAGAGGAAGCTGTAAAAAAGGCAGTTGAAGAAGCAGCAGCCAACAAAGAACTTAAAGAGAAAAAGGAAGAATAGCAATGGGTATTGAGATAGAGAATATACAAAACAAGATTGAAGTTACTGATAGAATGCATGAATTGATTAATAAGGCTTTGGTAGTATGCCTTGAATTGGAGAACTTCACAAGGACTTGCGAAATTTATGTTATGCTTGTAGATAATGAGGAAATAAAAAGAATAAACTATGAGCACAGAAATATAGACAAGCCTACAGATGTCTTGTCCTTTCCCATAGTTGAAATGACTGATGGAATAATAAACACTGACAGCGGAGATTTCAACATCGATGAAGGGAGTATGGTTCTCGGCGATATTGTAATTTCTCTGGAAATGGCCAGACAGCAGTCGTTAGACTATGGGCATTCCTTTGAGAGGGAACTTGTTTTTTTGCTCACTCACGGTTTTTTTCATCTTTTAGGCTATGACCACGACATTGCTAAAAGAGAAAGCATAATGCTTGAAAAGCAGTATCAGGCTCTAAAGACGTTAAACCTGGAAAGGTAGAGTTAGGAAGAGTATAATGAAAAACAGAAATCTTATTGATAGTTTCAACAATGCAATAAGTGGTATAGTTCATACAATTAAAGCAGAACGCAATATGAAAATTCATATTGTAATTGCTTGTGTACTCTTTGTTTTAAGTATATTCTTTAATCTTTCAAAAACAGAGTTTATAGTTGTT
>JAAZCB010000504.1 GCA_012513545.1 Clostridiaceae bacterium | reverse complement strand
TTATAAAATAAAAGACTTTTTAGACATATCCAATAAGTTTATAAGTGACTCACTATATAAGTATTCAAAGCAATCAGATTTGCTTAATCAAGAATTCAAGTACTGCCCAGATTTGTTCATACTAGACAAGGAAGATTTCGATAGTATTCGCAAAGGTTCACCCAATATAAAAAAGAACTTGAGTAATTCAGCAAAAATCAATTTATATAAACAACAAAATAAATGGGTAGAGATCTGCAATCTATATGAACCGCTTGATAAAATAACAGATAATAATGAAATTTGGGATAATGCAAACGATTTATATGATGTCGCTTATGCTTGTAGTAAATTAGGTGAACCAAAAAACGGAATGGAGAAAGACCGAAATCACCTTACAACAGTAAAAAGATATCGAGATCTAAGCCTAAAGCTATTTAAACGATGTTACGAAATTGAACCTAGTAATTATAGATTTCCGTCGGCTGTTGCGTATAGATATTATCAAAATGTACTGGAACTCTCCAAACCTAAAGGAAGAAGAGATGGCAAAATTGCTGATGAAATATCAAATGCAATACTTTGGTTTGACGAAGCATTAAAAATAAATCCAAATAGCATAAAAGACAACTATAGAAAAGGATATATAATACTCGACAAAAAAATTGATAATTTTAAGTTTACACCAAAAGATGTATGGACAAGCGATATTTTTACTGAAATAAATGATATGGAACAGACTGCAATAAGTTGTTTTGATAAAGTGATAGCATTATATGAAAATCTAAATTCAGAAAGTGACCGTAAATACTACCGGAATGAATATGTAAAAACATTGTATCAATTAGGTAAATATAACATCAGTAAACCACAAGACGTCTGGAACGAATATGCTTGCTGTAAAATTCAAGGGATTGATTATAAGTATAGGGCTTCTCAAGAAGACATTACCTATTATAATAAAGGGAAAGAGCTTTTTGAGAAATGTTTTTATGTTGAGAGTGAATATTCCTTGGAGGGCGAAATTGATTTTTCTAAGCTAGCACGTGAAACAACAGACTGGAAGATCTCTCCAATAGAGAAACTTTATCGTTTAGGTCTAGCCAATCTTTATTTGTATTTTCACAAAATCGCGCTGGATAATAACAAAGATGACTTAATGATGTATAGTGAAAAAGCAGCGAGATATTTAAAAGCAGCAATAGCAATTAATGACATTCAAAAAAGGGCTAATATTGGTGGTAAAAATACGTGGTATATTAGTGAAAAACTTTCACGTTATTATATTTTAGCAGGGGATTATAATAAGGCAATTCAATTAACTGAACGTTCCCGTGAAGGTTATATTATGAATACCTATGCTATTGCTTTGATACTTTCTGATTTACCGGATAAATTAAATAAAGCAGAAAATATATTAATTAAAGCAGCAAATGACAAATATAACAAAGCTAGCTGAATATTCCGACACGTTAGTGCATGCTTTTCGGAAATTTAGTGCAGCCCTATCCGGATAAACAGAGCACTGCTTTCCGGATAGAGTGCAGCCACTTTATTAAATCGATATCCGATATCGATAT
>JAAZCB010000503.1 GCA_012513545.1 Clostridiaceae bacterium | reverse complement strand
TTTTATAGTATCCATCTGAAAGACCCGCTATTTTAAATACTCCTCCAGTGCCGGAAAAGGCGCTATCCACAAAGGTGTTGTTTTCATCAAATACTGCAATACCTGTATATTCAACAGCGTTGCCATCAGGAGTAACTACATGACCTTTCAATTGAGGAACCGACATTGTAAGCTTCAGAACTCCTATAGGAGAGCTAGGTTTACCGCCTCTTATTCTTATTTCCACCTCGGTTGATGTACATACATCTCCCGAACCATCAAAGGGTCTTGCCTTAAGATAATATGTTCCATCAGACAGCCCTCCGCATGTAAATGATCCATCCAGCCCGATTTGTAAACTATCTACGTATCTGTCTCTGGTTATTACATCTATCCAGCCCTCGGTAAATGGAGTAGTCCCGTTTGGTTTAACTACAGTGCCACTATATTGAGTATCCGTAAGTAATATGTTGACAGGATTTTCTGTAGATATAAGCTTTCCTCCTGAAATTTTTATCTTAACATTAAAGGATTTACTGTATTTTGATTTTATAGCAGGTATAGCTCTCAGATTATATGTACCATCTTTCAGTCCTCTAATTGAATAAGTACCATCTTCCTTTATACGGTAATCACCAAAATAATCATACTCAGTATTTACAACAACTAAACCTCCACCTGTAAAGGGTGTCTTTCCATCAGGCAAAAACACTGTTCCGGAAAATTGCAGAGCAGGTTGTGGCGGACCCACATAAACGACTCTACATTGGTAGTTATCACCACGCACGGGGAAAGTGAATGTTTCCAGGCCATACCTGTAGAATCCATCAGTATATGAATCATATATAGCACCTGCTTTTTTATTGAATATATCTTTGAAACCATTTAGCCCGCCATACACTTCAAAGCTGACAGAAACTCCTGCCGACTCTTCTTCAGAGGTCCCATACACTGCGCTTGTAACAGTTGCCATATCTCCATCGATACTTACATTGTATTTTACTTCAATAGCCCCAAATGAATAAGTAAAAGAAATAAAAATGACTAGAAAAGTAAGTACAATGACCAGAGTATTCTTAAAACTCATATCCGTACCTCCTTGATTGATGTAGCTGGAAAAATAGTAATACTTTAGAAATGCCTTTTGTATTATTTGGAAATAAATACATCTTACTTTATATTGCTTTTATAAATAAAAACACAGGGAAATAACCGGGATAAAACTCTAACTTGAAATATTCCACTCCGCCAAACCTTATAGAAAAGATAAAGAACTGGTAACAAGCAAAAACAAATATATATCTAAAATATATTATACCACATCTTGAAATTCACATCAATTGTAAATAGTGATGTATCTTTGCAGCAAATAATAACCAGTTTAATTATTCTCCTGGTGGTTATTTAAGAAGGCAAAGCCTTTGAAATACTACACAATCCATTACATGTAACTGAATCAATATCGAAGGGAACATACTCTTGCCACAATTTACACAAAGGAAATCATCAATTCGAATCGAATAAAGTTTTATGTAAACCATTGCAAGGCTTGCATGATACTAAACTTTACTCTATCGAGGGGGATTTTGTTAATGAGATTAAACAAGAAACTGATTTGTGGGGCATTAACGATAGGTGTGGTAGCGGGAAGCTCAATATCTGCTTTTGCTCAGAACATAACCTATGTGGTACAGCCGGAGGATATGTTCTGGAAGATTAGCAGCAAATATGGTATTTCTACAGTTGAACTGATGAAAGCTAATAATGCCACTGAAAAAACTGTTTTGTATCCTGGGCAGATTATAACGATACCTCTTGGCGATAAAACAGTGCATACGGTTAAGTCAGGGGAGACGTATTGGACAATTAGTAAGGAATACGGCATAGACTTGCAAAAACTTCTGTATGCAAACAACGCCAACGAAAAATCAATTCTTTATGTTGGAGATAAGGTGATCATACCTTCTGCAAGTCAAACATCCGCGTATAAGACACATACGGTACAAAAAGGTGACACGTACTGGACTGTGAGCCAGAAATACAATGTCAATTTTTCAGAACTTCTAAAATTGAACGGAGCTAATGATAAATCCTATCTTGACATCGGACAGGTCATAAAAATTCCTTCTGCAACTACAACTTCAGTACCTTCTGTTCAGCCCTATGTAACCTATACGGATTATACAGTTCAAAAAGGGGACTCTTCATGGAGTGTTGCAGAGAAATACGGTATACCTGTAAATGACTTGATGAAAGCAAATAATATCAATTCCTCAACAGTACTTAATATAGGACAAAAACTGAAGATTCCTGTTTATCATATTCCTGTTAAGAGCACTCCCGGTGCAAAATATGGTGAGCTTTTAGATTGGTGGACAGAAGCACAGTATGTTATACCAATTGGAAGCACCTTTGAGGTTGTGGATTTTTACACAGGAAAGTCCTTTCTCGCAAAGCGTACTGCAGGTTCAAACCATGCTGACTGCGAAACCCTTACCGTCAAGGACACCAATCTTATGAAGCAAATATGGGGTGGCTTTAGCTGGGAGAGAAGACCTGTAATAATAAAGATTAATGGAAGAAAAGTCGCAGCAGGCATGTCAGCAATGCCTCATGCAGGAAATGACAGCGCACCGGGAGGAGTGTGGACTTCATGGAGAAGCGGTGATTATGGCGCTGGGACAAACCATGACTACATTAAGGGGAATGGTATTGATGGGCACTTTGATATACATTTTTATAACAGCACCAGGCACAAGGATGGAAAAGTGGA
>JAAZCB010000502.1 GCA_012513545.1 Clostridiaceae bacterium | reverse complement strand
TACTTGCAAATTCAAACCCAGTAGGTGCAACCTTAGCGAGTATATTCTTTTCTGCCCTTCAAACTGGCGCTTATGGCATGGAAAGAAATACTGATGTAGCGCGAGAGCTTTCTCGATTACTCCAATCACTGATTATTATGCTGATTACTGCTAGTCCTGTTCTAGATATGGTGAAACAGCGCTTAGCCAGAAAGAGGAAAAAATGAAATTAATTGATTTTTTCGATGCAAACCTCTTAAATTCACTATTGCGATATATTACCCCAGTCCTATTAGCTACTATGGGTGGATTGCTTTGCGATCAAGTAGGCATAATGAATATTGCTCTTGAAGGATTTATGCTCCTAGGAACATTTATTGCAGTTTGGTTCAGTTTTATCTCTCAAAGTGCAACAATAGGTGTTTTAGCTGCCATTCTTGTTACAATGTTATTAGCGTATTTTTTTGGATTATTTTCAATAACCTTAAAGGGGAATAAAATTGTCTTGGGGATTGCATTTAACTTATTTTGTTCAGGTGTAACTGTATATCTGCTGACGACGTTATTTCATACACGCGGGTCTTTTATTAGCCCAAAAATTGTGGGATTGCCAAATTTTCCAATCAAAGCTATTGAAAATATGCCAATCATTGGTTCACTTTTTTCTAACCATACCCTTGTAATTTACATTTCTCTCTTAATTCTAATCCTCATAACTATATTATTGTATAAACATAAAGTAGGTTTGCGTTTAAGAGGAATAGGAGAACACGCTGCAGCTGCTCAATCTTTAGGTGTAAATGTAAAATTTTACCAATTCGCGATTGTTATTTTATCAGGAGCTCTGTGTGGGTTAGCAGGAGCACAGTTATCATTGGGTAATGTCAGGCTTTTTGTTGAAGGGATGAGTGCAGGGAGGGGTTGGATAGCAGTGGCTGCTGTAATGTTAGCCCAAGGAAATCCCCTTATTGCCTTTGCTGCTTGTTTTATATTTGGATTTTCAGATGCGATTAGTGGGCGCTTACAAGGTATCGGTATACCAGTTGAATTTGCACAATCATTCCCTTATATCCTTACTGTTATTAGCCTAATCATTATCCATTATCGAAAAAAGAAAAGGTCGTCTGTTTACGAGTCCCTATAAATAATTATTATTTCCTAATTGAATTGCAGATTACAAATAGAAAAGTGAGTAAATGTGTATTATGTATAAATCATATATTAGAGTAAATACTATCGATGAAGCTATTTCAAAATTAAATAAACATCAAAACTCATCAAAAATAATCGCAGGTGGAACTGACATCATGATTCAGTTAAGAAATAATTATAAAAAAATTGATTTACTAGTAGATGTTTCGCAAGTAAGTGCACTAAAGAGTATTAAACGAGATCGGAATAAAATTATTATTGGCTCGGCGGTTACTTTCAGCGAAATTATTGAATCCAATATTCTGCAGCAAGAGATTCCAATTTTAATAGAAGCTTGCCGGAAAATAGGAGCTCCGCAAATCAGAAATATGGGGACAATCGGTGGAAATATTTGCACTGCTTCCGGGGCAGCTGATATGGTACCTTGTTTATTTGCCTTAAATGCC
>JAAZCB010000501.1 GCA_012513545.1 Clostridiaceae bacterium | reverse complement strand
ATCTTAACAACTTTCTGAGTTCGTTTTGTATACCAAACAACATATGAATATTTATAGATATACAACTTACTTAGCTGCTTTCCAAAATAACCATTAATACTCAATGTCATTATTTTTTTATTCTTCATTTTAATTCGCAAGCCATTATAATATAAATTAGTCCTACCTCGCATTAAAAGCTTATTACAAAAACCACTTATACATTCGAAATCATTTGATAAAACTTCAATTATGAAAACAATATTATAGATCAAAAATCCGACCCAACCTAATATAAATAAGATAAATATACCAAAAAGTTTATTGTCTACAATATTTTTGCTATATGCTAGCATAAAATAATACCACAATCCAAGAATAATTCCAAAAATTATATGTCTATATATATATCTTGTAATTGTTATAAACTTATTTTTCAACATTTTCATTACACACCTTTACATAATTTCAGTCTATGCAAAATTAATTCCCCATAATGTGCTATAAGTTCCACGGCTTCGTTCATCACGCAATTCCTTAATTTAAGGCAGGTTATATGCCTTCTACATTTAAATAAGCATTTTTTCGCCTTAAGCTTCGGAGAAACTACTAAGTGATATATGATGGCTGACGGCCCACGAAGCCAGAGCAGCTTAGACGCTGCACCTTTTTTATACTATACCAAACTTTTTTTCTGCTGACTCAACCGTCTGTGCAATCAAACAATTAATTGTCATAGGTCCAACTCCCCCTGGTACCGGTGTATATGCAGAACATTTTTCTATTGCATTTTCGATATCTATATCACCAACGTTTCCAGCGTTATAACCTGCATCTATCAATACGCATCCATCTTTTATCCATTCTGCTTGGACAAATTTCGGCTTACCTACAGCAGCTATTACTATATCTGCTCTCTTTACTATGTCTTTCAGGTTTTTTGTTTTTGAATGACATATAGTAACAGTTGCATTTTCATTAAGCATCATCATAGCTACAGGCTTGCCTAGTATCGGACTTCTCCCTATAACTACAACTTCTTTTCCCTCAATCTGAATATCATAATGTTTTAATATCTTCATTATCGAATATGGAGTAGCACATTTAAATGAATTAAGTTGCATTGTCATCCTGCCAAATGTACTTGTATTAACTCCATCGACATCCTTGGACAAATCAATACTATTAAAACAAGCCATTTCATCAATACTACTCGGAACAGGGTGCTGTAATAATATACCATGAACATTATCATCCCTATTTAACTCTTTAATCTTTTCAATAACTTCCTCTGTACTAGCTCCTTCTGACATCTCAATTTTCAGGGAATCCATTCCTACCCTCTTACAAGCATTACCTTTCATTCTTACATAAGTAACGGAGGCTATGTCATTACCAACTATAATAGTCGCCAGGACAGGTGTTGTATTTGTTTTGTCTTTTATTCTTTGTACCCTTACTTTTAAATCCTCCTCAATACTTTTTGCTAGAGTTTTCCCATCCAAAATAAGTGGTGTTTTCATTTATTTATCTCCCTCTTTTATCTTCAAATTTTATCTTCAAAGTCTTTACCTATATGGTTTATGTTTAGAAAGAGCTAATATTTAAGCTTAAAATGCCTTTGTTCTGCTTAAAATATTGGCGTCATTATAAAATGTTATAAACCATAAATTATGTAGAGATACACGCGGATGTACATCCCTATAGCCACTTTTTTGGGCCTGTGTTAAATTCAAACTGGGGTCCTTTATCATCATCTCTTCTTATTTCATTATAACATCCACCGGTATATCTATTACAAACCTTTCTCCAAAACTCTATGGCGGGCTTGTTAAAATCCATAGTTGATACTCTAAACTTATTCTTACACATATCAAAAATCATAAAAGCTGCTTTTATGCCAATACCCATTTTCCGAAACTTTCTCAATATAAAAAAATGCCTTAAGTAAGTTAAATCATCTTCAATTCTAACAACTGCAAACCCAGCAATCTTGTCATTTTCTTTTATAAAATATGATATATAACTTGAGTTAGTTGTATATTCAGAAACATCATAACCATGATAACAGCCATCACTTTCAACATCTTTCCCATTAAACTCACTTATATCATACGAGAATAATTGAAATAAATGAAATAGAGTATTATTGTCTGTTTTCTTAATCTCTTGCAATATTATATCCATCCATTTTTACCCCTATATATAAAATATCGGAACTCTCCAAAGCCCTGCTCTCGTAGCTTTCACGGAGAAGGTTTGTTGAACTGAACCGCTTGCAGCGGTAGCCCGTAATACTTAATTAAGAGTTATACGCAGTCAAATGTCCCTGAAGAATAACCCTGGCAATACCTCCCTTTGATAAGAAATTCTTGTTTATTTAACGGTATTGTCTATTAAAATATATACCTCATCTTCACCTGGTTCCTCAAATATTTTTCCAAATAGTTCTTTCATATTTTCATCCACATAATAACATTTTATTTTTCCTTCTTGTTTT
>JAAZCB010000500.1 GCA_012513545.1 Clostridiaceae bacterium | reverse complement strand
TGATCAGGTTGGTGCTGTTGTAATAAAGACTTTTGGAAAGGATATTAAGATTGAAAGAGTTGTTGGCGAGTGAAATAAACATCAGATATGTGAGTTCACAAATATACATTTAAAACTTTGATAAACTAATATATAATAAGTATTGTAAATTCCTTGTTATATAATGAATACGGGAATATTTGACGCTAAGGACAGCTATTTAAAGATTTATTTTAAAATTTATAACATAGGTGATTGGAATGAGCATGGATATACTCAAGGAAGATATAAAAAACAATAAGCTAAGGAATCTTTATCTTTTTTATGGAGAGGAAGATTATTTAAAAAAGTACTATTGTGACAGCCTTGAAAAGATAATCCTGAGGGATGATGTTACAGGGCTTAACAAGATTACTTTTGACGGGAAGACAGAGGTTTACAGAATTATCGAAGCCTGTGAAACAATGCCTGTCTTTGTTGAGAGGAAATTTGTTGTTGTAAAGAACTCAGGACTATTCAAATCACAGAAGGAATCTTCAGGGAACAAAAATTCCAAAGAGGAGTTTCTTGACTATTTGAAGGGTTTTCCCGATTATACATGTCTTGTGTTTATTGAGGAGAGCATCGACAAAAGACTTAAGCTTGTGGATGTTATTAAAAAGGCAGGACTTATCGTTGACTTTCCATACCGAAAGCAAAATGAGCTGGTTAAATGGGCAGTAAATATTATAAGGTCCGGAAAAAAAGAAATAGACCAGGATACAGCAGCTTACCTCATCGGGATAAGTGAACAGGGCATGAATGAAATACTTAACGAAATAAACAAGCTGGTGCTTTATCTTGGAGAAAGAGCCAAGGTTACTGTTGCGGATATTGATAAGGTTTGTACCAAATCAATAAAAAGCAGGATATTTGATTTAACAGATGCAATTTCCCAAAGAGAAGAAGGTTTGGCATTAAAGCTTTTAAATGATATGGTTTCATTAAGGGAGCCTATACCTAAAATTCTATTTATGATAACAAGACAGCTTAGACATTTGTTGGAAATGAAAACCCTTATAGATGAAGGGATTAATTTGAAGGATGCGTGTTCTATAATAGGAATTCCACCTTTTTTGGGAAGTAAGGTATTAAAGCAGGTTCAGTCTTTTAATGCCGAAGACTTGAAAAACGCTGTAAAAGAAGCCCTTGACCTGGATTTGGCAATTAAAACAGGGAGAGTAAATGACAGGATAGGGACAGAAATGCTTATTTTTAATCTGGCCAGGACAAAGTGAAAGCCACAAGCGGCGAGTCCCTGACTATCTGGAATAAAACATCTATATTGTTATCAGGCTTTTTATGTAGTATAATAGTCGTAGTGCTGTGGAAGCAGCAACTAATTATTTAAAGTGCATGTTACATATTCACGGCAGGGTCTTGTTATAATGCACTGAAATTATTCAGGAGGAGTGAAAGAATGAAAAAGTTCATAGCAGGATTTTTAACATGTTTAATACTCTCAGGTGTTGTATATGCAACAGAAAGATTTGTGGGAGAAAGAGCAACATTCAAAGTAGTGGTAAACAATGTTGAAAAAGTGGATTGGCTTGATGTTCCACCAATAGTAGTTGAAGGTAGGACTATGCTGCCGCTCAGGTCTATAGCTGATGCATTAAATGAAACGGTTAAATTTGATGAGGAGGCGCAAGCCGTATTAGTTGGACAAATGCCGGAAGCTGGTGTTTATGATGGCCTGGAAATTACAATCCTGAACCATGGTATCTATAATCCTAATAACAAACAGATAGGCGTCGATATTATACTTAAAAACGTAAGTGATAAAGCTATAAACTTCAAATGCACCAATTTTCTGTTTGACGGGCGTGTACCTGTTGGATATGAAAGCAATGAAATCAGAGGTACACTTAAAGATATGCACCGTTTGATGCCGGGTTCTACCTATAACCTGAAGCTCTTGTATAAATTGGAAGATGTAGGTGGAATTATATTAACCAATAAAAGACCGTATAGATTTTACTATGATCAGATAGTCGGTTCTGAAGTTAGTAAGAGAATTGAAATATTGTACCATCATTAATAAAATCTGCTTGTAATAAAAAGCTTTGGGACATCGAGTCCCTCGCTTTTTGC
>JAAZCB010000499.1 GCA_012513545.1 Clostridiaceae bacterium | reverse complement strand
CCAACCATGTCAAGTAAATGCCTGGCTCTATCCCTGCGTTCCTTTTTCCCTGTTATCATCATGGGAACCTCTACATTGAAGCTGGCAGTAAGATAAGGTATAAGATTTCTCGCATTATTCTGCCATACAAACCCTATAGTCTCCCTGTTATATTTTGTTAATTGTGTGGTGTTAAACTTTAGAAGGTCTTTTCCGTCGACTGATATTTTTCCTGCAGAGGGTCTGTCAAGTCCGGCAATTATATTTAACAATGTAGACTTTCCGCTGCCGCTCTTTCCGACTATAGCCATAAGTTCGCCTTTTTCAACTGCGAGATCCAGACCTTGCAACGCAACTACCTCTACATCCTTAGTCTTATATATCTTCACAAGATTATCGCATTCAATCATTGGCAAATCATCATTATAAGGCACCCTTAATCACCCCATCCTCCAGCATTAGTATATTGTCAGCCACTTCAATCATGCTTGTGTCATGTGTACACATTATAACAGTAATGCCTTCATTATCTACAAGGTCTTTAAACAGTTTTACCATTTTAATGCTTGTATTTGTATCAAGCTCTGCTGTAGGTTCGTCAGCCAGAAGCAGCATTGGTTTGTGAGCAATTGCCCGTGCTATTGCCACCCTTTGCTGTTCTCCGCCCGACATTTCTCCGGGCCGATGGTTCATCCTTTTCTTCAGGCCTACATAATCCAGGCACTCTTCTGCCCTGCTTTTTCTCTTTTTAGGATCATAACCATAAACCCTAAGTGCAAAATCAACATTTTCATATGCTGACATATTTGATAGAAGAGCCACTGACTGAAACACAAAACCCAGTTTGTTCCTTCTGACACCATCCCTTTTATATTCAGTTGTACAGGTAATTTCTTCTCCGTCAATATATACGTTGCCTTCATCAGGCCTGTCAAGGGCTCCCAATATATTTAACAGTGTTGTCTTTCCCGAGCCGGAAGGACCCATGAGGATGTTAAAGGTTCCCTGCTTCATTGAAAGGTTTATGTTTTTAAGAACATCAACTCTTCTTCCTCCCACGGTAAACCAACGACACAGGTTCTCTGTTTTTATTACAGGCATACTAATCCTCTCCTAATTTTAATACCTGGTGGATGTTTATCTTTCTTACAAGCCAATAAAGAAAAGCTATGGCAGAAACAAGCATTACCCCAGTTACGCTTATAACCTTGATATAATCGCTGCTGTACGCAATAATCCTGAATGGCGGCACAAGTTGCGAAGATGAATGCACAAGCTGAAGAAGCGGTATAAATAATTTACTCGCTGCGCTTCCCAAAAGAATGCCTGTAGCAATTGCAACTCCTGATACCAGAAGCTGCTCGCATATCATTATCAGGGTTACGCTTCTCATAGGCATTCCCATTGCTCTGAATATCCCGAACTTCAAAGACCTGTCCTTTATGGACAGAACCCAGAAAACAATAAAGCCTGCGGCTGCAATCAGCATTGTTATCAGGAAGCACATGGTAAAAACGCCATTGGTGCCTAACAAAATGGGGTCATTTTTACTTTTTATTAT
>JAAZCB010000498.1 GCA_012513545.1 Clostridiaceae bacterium | reverse complement strand
GATATTACTGTCATAACATTATGTATACATATTCCGAAATCTACTTCACTCACATATATATTTCCCGTTCCTGGAATAGCATAAAAATCTCCCAAACTTGATATCATTTCAAACTCGATATCTCGCTCTTCTACTTCGTCGTAAAAGTGTGATGAAATAACCTTCTGCTTATCAAAACGAAGTTCCTTATAGATAAGTGCATCAACTTCATTCCTTTTTATATTTTCAAATATTATTTCCAAGTTATTCACTTCGTTATACTCACTCCTTTATTACCTTATTTGGTCAATGAATCCCTTAAATGTTCCATCCATATTCAGGCGTATTCCTCTCCCATCTGGTAACATTTTCTCTAAAAATGAGATGCCATTTGATTGGATTGTTTTAAACTCGCCTGGACCACTAATAATATCATCGATATGTTGCATAGCAGTATTATTTATTTTAGTTGAATTACCGCTTACTTTTCCCCAAATATCAGGATTCCTACCCGCATGTTTTTGTAAAGCATGGCCAGCTACAGTTTCTCCACCTTTTTTTGTCGTTGATGCAGAGTCAATTATTTTAGATGCATTAACAGTCTTACCCGCTCCCTCACTACAAGAAACATACCCAATAGAATAATCCTGTTCTGCTTCTTACTGTTTTAAAAAACTCTACTACCCCATAGCTGCATTAATATAAAATTGCAGCTATTTTGAACAAATTGTTCTCAGTTGCTTATGATCCGACAGAATGGCTCTATTGGATATAGTTCGACATTGAGCTTGTAATTCCTGCTAATTCTTTACATACGGTCTGTATTCCGTCTTTGTTTTCATTAAGCCGTAGATAATCCTCACAAGCCGTCTTGCCACACATACAAGCGCCTGTGGTTTGTTCTTACCCTCTTTGACTTTTTCTTCAAAGTACTCCCTGAATACCGGATGCCTTGCTTTTCCTGACGGTGATATTGCTACCATTTGTATGGCAAGGAAATGAAATATGGCGTTTAATTCTCTGTTGCCATTCCTGCACCGCTCGTCCCTGCCTTTTCCTGCCGAACCAAAATGGACCGGAGCCAACCCCATGAATTGGGCCAGCTTGTCAGGGTCCGGAAAACGGTTAATATCCCCGATTACAGATACCAAATGTGCTTCGGTAATCAGGTCTATGCCGGGCATTGTTTGCAGCTTGTACCCCGTCTGGGCTATCAAGCCTTTTAACTGCTCGTCTATTTCCTTTAACAACTCCTGATTGTTACGGATTTCTTTTACAATGTTTCTGACTATAAAATCTCTTTCCTCTTGATAGTCCTTTCTTGTATCTCCGTCCTTTTCAATCAGTTCAATGATTTCAAGTATCCTGCCCATTTTGAGTGCTTGGTGCACAGGCTTTATGGTTTCATATACCGCCTCCGGTGTGGTATTGTGTATATGCCCCGGTGACGGATAGTTTTCCCAAAAGCACAGGGCACTCTTTGCGTCTATCAACGCAAAAAACTTACGGTAGGAAGGGTAGCTGTAAGATAGCTGGCTGTGCAGCTGGTTCTTGTTCATTACATTGCTTTTTACTATCAAATCCCGCCTTTTTACCAACTGCCGGATTGTCCAGTAAATATCCTCATGCTTTGCGTCCTGTAGCTTGTCCGCCAAATCCCTTAATGCATAGGCTATACAAAAGGCGTCGTAGGAATCGTTCTTATGTATTATGGGATTAAGTTCTCTTATTTTGCTAGCGTCCGTGGGCTTTACGTGCTTGACTGCAAACTTCCTGCCTACAAGATAGGCTGCAAGATTCCTTCCATAGCCTCTTGTATCCTCAAGCCCGAATACAATGTCCTTATTAGCGCATATTCTTCTTATGTCTTCTACAAATGCTGGAAATTTAGAAGGTCTGTTTTCAAAGTTGACCTCCCCCAGTTTTTCCGTCCAGCAATCAATGACTACTGCACAATGTGTGTCTTTGTGCGTGTCTACCCCAACAAAACAGGTATTTCTCTTCTTATAAATATGTATCCTCCCCTTTTTACATTGTCTCCACTACTCGCACCGGCAACCTCAATTTAAGAGCGTTAGCTTTTTCAAGCCTCGCTAGGGAACGCTAGCCTATCTACTCCTAATGTGACAAATTACGTGGTTATGGCACCACGAGCCTTGATTCAATTGGTTTTTACTGCTTTCATTCTTTTACTGCTTCTGGCCAATACAATGGCTTTAAGAATACCCCTGCACCTTTTACAAAGCCCTCACTACTGACTGTTTCAGAGTCTACAAGTCTTACGGCTTTCACCTACGCTTTTACGTCCTGAACTACCCATATGGAAGTCTTTTTACAAGTTGCTGAGACCTAAAGCCTTTTCCAACCTTTGCTTTGTAATACTTCTTTGCTGTAATCCTCTTGTTTGTAGTTCTCCAAGATTTTTCTGCACTTTATGTTTTCATACAGAATAGAATCCTCTTGTAGAACCAGCTTCTTAATCCAGCCACTGGATAACGATTTTTCCCATACTTCATTCTGAATACTGGTAAAATACAACTCCAGCGCCCTTTCAATAATGGCATTGGCACCTTCCAAATCCTCTTGCTTTGAGAGTGCCTTGGCTTTATTCAATAAGGCTTCCTCAATTGTGGTGGTGATTTTTACTCTCATTCTTCAACTCCGTCCACTTTCAAAGCTAATATCAGCAAGCCTTGCTGCTCTTTGACGGTAATCTTTTCACCAATTTCAAAACCCAGTTCTTTGAGCCATTTGCCTTGAAGCCGGATAAATGGAACTCCCTTTCCGCTTTGGGTGAAGGTGTATGATACTGTCAGTTGTCTTTCTTCCATATATACCAGTCCTTTCTTAAACAAACGGTTTTGTATGATGATGTTATACCGTCCCCAAGCCGCTAAAGTCCAGCGTTTCAGCGAATTTTTCTTTTCATTTCAACGTTTCTCCGCTGCTGCTATCAGCTCCGGTTGGATTAACAAATCTAATATTCTTATAGTAACTGCCAATATTTTTGTGTATAAATCTCAAATCAGAAAGGGTTTTTGATATTTCAGACGGCCAATCCCCAATATATGGTATTAGCCCCAAAGAAACAGCAAGGGCGGCAGGTTATCTGTTACCTGTCGCCCTTATATATGTGTCCACTTTTATATAAAGTGTGTTCGCTTCTATGACAATAGTGCGAAGTTTTATAAAAACTGTGTTTGAAATGCAATACCCCATTAAAGCAGGGTTACAAGTTCAGGCTTCGATAAGCGTCTGATATGACTTCGCTTGTAATACCTATGTACCGCAAGGTTACAAGGCTTGAACTGTGGTTGAAAATCTTTTGAAGTGTGTTGAGGAAACCAGCGTCAGAAACAATATTACTGGTGTAAAGGTGATACCCAAAGGTTTTCCTCAAACTGTGCGTGCCAAAGTTGCCCTTAATACCCAGTTCCCGCATGATACCCTTGATTATCCGGTGGGCACTACTGACCGTCAGGTGCCCGCCTTTTTGACTTGGGAACAAATAATCTTCGGGAGTGTAACTACCCAAACTGTCCATATACAGCTTTATGGCCTCTTTGGCTGCTTTATTGAGTGTAAACTTCTTTATCTTTTTTGTTTTCTGCTCTATTATCGTAACTTTACTGCTGTCTGAAACGTCGGTAATCTTCAATGACAATAAATCGGATGCCCTCAGTCCGACATTGATACCCAGTACCAATAATAGATAATCCCTTTTGTTCTCTTTCCCAAGCAAGTACTGTTTTATCCGCTGAATATCTTTCAGACTCTTTATCGGCTCTACTTCCTCAGCTTTTTTTATACCTCGGCTGGTGGTCAGTTCAGCTTTCACTTTTGGTTCCCCCTTTAATGCCGACTAACGGCAAATAGTGCCCGCTAGTCGGCATATTTTTTATCATTTTCGCCATCATCCGAATCCTGATTATCCATTCACCTTGAATGGCTTACATTTCCTCACCGTAAAAAATGCTGTAATTTTTCATAAGTTGGCGAATTGGATCATGTTGCTTAACTTCTTCCCTGCTCCTTTAGTGCCCTGTAAAGAGAGCTATTGCTTATTCCCATAATGCGCCTTATATCGTCTACCTTGAATACCCCGGACTTATACAGCTTTACGGCGTCCGTCAGCTTCTGTACGTCTTTTTTTCTGCCCAGCCTGCCCTCTGCTTGCGCCTTTTCCATACCCTTTATCCGTTTTACGGTTTTCCATTGTTTATCTATCACAGTAAAATCTTTGAGAGCCATGTAATAGAGCTCATAACTGTAATAGGGCTCTTCAACGGAAACAAGGTCTACCTCGGTGGTGTAAAGGTATTCTAATGTTTTCAGCAGGTCCGGCAGGTTGTTGGACAGGTCTCCTATACTCCTTACTATGAGTGTATCTCCTGTTTTGACCGTCTCTCTTATCAGCCGCCTTAACTCTGTTCTCTCAAAATCGTCTACCGTGTCAATGTAGATACAATCTTCTGCAACTTCGCTTTGTTGCAGCAATTGTATCAATGTGGTGTTGTCAACTATTAAATTTTTTCTGGTATTCTCCAGCATATACCCATATAGCATGTTCAT
>JAAZCB010000497.1 GCA_012513545.1 Clostridiaceae bacterium | reverse complement strand
TTCCCTTACCGGCAGCACCTTCTTTAGAATATTCGCAAAAAACTCTTCCCTGCCAGCCCCGATAGAGGTCACAGGGCCAACTCCGGTTATTGCAACCCTTTTTCCCATAAAATTATTCCACCTTTTTACTTCAATCTATCGATCATTAAGAAAGCCAAGCAGCTCTTTAATGTAATCCTTCATATTATCAAAGCTCCTGGCGCTTATATCAAGCTTTCCAAGATCAGTTTCCCGTCGTCCCTCCCTCAGCACTTTTATTGAGGGTTTGGTTATGGTACCGATCCAGTAGAATTCAAGCTGTTGTTTATCTGCTTCTTGCAGGAATTCTTTCTCTTTCTTCTCCGGCACAGTAAATAAAAGCTCATATTCTCCGCACTCTCCCAAAAAAAGAAGAGTTTTAGGCATTGAAAACATTCTTGCAGCTGCAAGACCTAACCGAGTATAGGGAAGGTTACAGAGTTCGTACCCAGTACCGCTCATTTCCGATATCGTGCTTATTGACTTAAATACCCCATCACTTGTATCTATTGATGATGAGCAGTATTTTCTTATTAGTTCGGCTTCCTTAAGCCTCAGATTAAAAAGGGTTTTCAGCCTTCCTGAAAAACTTCTTAACAGTCTGTTATCCTCATAAAGCTTTAAGAAGGCTTCCACATTGCCAAGTCCGATTTTTCCTGTTATATAAACGGCATCACCTTCAGATGCACCCTTTCTAAGAACAGGTTCGCCTTCGATTGACCCTACCACAGTGGCTGTATATCTCCATTCTTTCGACCTTCCGAAATCACCGCCGATAAAGCAGGTTCCAGCCTTTTTCAAAGCCTCCGATACTCCCGTTGAAAATTCTCTTATATACTCCTCGTCCCAGTCACTACCTACCGTCATGCTGTGAAGGTAATAAACCGGAGTACCTCCGGAGGCCAGAATATCACTAATACTTCCCACTGTTACATTCCAGCCCAGGGAATAAGGGTCAGCTTCCCTTAACATGTCTTCTTCAGAGAATTCATCTATACTAAAAAGAAGCCGTCTTTCCCCGAAATCCACTATTTCAGAATCCGATTCAAACAGCTTGTTATGCTGGGCTTCTGTTTTGGGCATTAACTGATTTATTAATTTAATAAGCTCTTTCTCATTACTCATAAAAAACCTCTCATGTGTCAATTCATATCAGAGTTATTTTATTTAAACTTCTGTTTTCTACAAACCACCTGTTACAAATCGCAGATTAAATCGAGCCCCTCCTTTGCAGCTTCTATCCTGCAAGGCAGGAAGCCTTCAGGATCACCATCAAATTCGACCTGCGGACAGTCACTGTTTCCATATATATCAATAGTGCTTTGATAGCTAAGTACAATATTCCTGTTGGAAGACATAAGATTACCACTGTATATCTTTCTTAACACACCGGGTAAATCCTGCAGCCTGAGATCTTTTACAGTCAAGTTATAAAAACGCCCGTCAAAGTCTGAAAGACTGTTTTTCACCTTAATTCCCGATGCAATATAATGGGTTCTGCCGATAGATATGTTGTAAACCCCATTAAGTCTTTCAGCCTTACCGTCAGCACAAATATTAAAAGTACCTGGCTTATAGCACGCAAGGGTCTTTAACAGGGCCAGGAAAGTGCCGGCCTTGTCCCCCACAACACCCCTTATACCACTATTGGCATTTCTGGCAAGATCTGCCCCAAGTCCGATATTGGCACAGCAGGCGAAAAACTTTGTTTCAAAGCCCTCCTTCGAATCTGCCGGTTTGCCGTCATAATCTTTCATCAGAGTTTTTGCAAGAATTATCTTACCCACCTGAATAGTTCTGCTGTTTTCTTTTAACAAAGTTTTAACAGCATTTTCAACAGTTAACGGTATACCATAGCTTTTGCAAAAATCCGGACTAGTACCTGTATAAATCACGCCCATTTTTGCCTGTGATACTCTAGAGCCATCTGAATTATAAAAGCCATTCAGCACCCTGTTAATTGTTCCGTCTCCACCTACAGCAACTATTGTGCCATAACTTCCATTGATATTGGCATGCCGTGATAGTGAATACGCGTCTTCAAGGGAGCTGGTTGTCCCATAGTCGTATTCCAAATTTAAGTTATTCATGATATCAAAAATTTGCTGAAACCTCTTCCGGCTCTTTCCGGATTTTGAGCCAGGATTCAGTATTAAAAAGTATTTCATTTATTCGCCTTCAGAGACTTTATTATTTTAGCTGCCTTTTCCACACTCTCTTCCTTCAGGTTGGCTCCGGCTATCAACCTGACCCTTCCCTGGTTTCGCGGCACTGAAGGCTCAATAAACGGTGTGGTAATTATACTGCTGTCATAGAACGCCTTTGCAAGAGCTAATGTACTCTCAGCATCCCCACAGGCAATTGATGTAATCGGAGCTTTGCCTCCTATAACTTCAAAGCCTGAAGAAAGAAGGGCGCTGCTAATCAGTTCCTTGTAATTCCACATTCTGTTACTAATCTTTTCAAAATCTTGTTCTATAATCGCGAGCACCTCTAAAACACCGGCAAGAACAGACGGTACGATAGCCGTAGAATAAACAAGGTGGGAACAATAATACCTCAGGTAGTCAATTATTTCTTTCTTTCCTGAAATTATTCCTCCCGAATTAGCTAATGCCTTACCGAGGGAAGCCGTGTATATTCCGTCAAAGCCTGAAATGTGACACTCTTCCAGCACACCTCTCCCACTGCTGCCAATAACCCCCACACCATGGGAATCGTCAACAACCGATACAGCATTATACCTTCGGGCAATTTCTACAATCTCTTTGAAGGGTGCTATACTTCCCTCTGTAGAAAACACCGACTCTGTTACAATAAAAACCTGCCTGTACTTTGATGAGTTTTGCATAACCTGCTCTAAGTGCTCAATATTGTTGTGGAGAAAGGGCCTTATTTTGCAGCCTGCTGCTTTTATACCCTCAAGCAGTGACGAATGGACAAAATGATCCGCAACAATTAAATCTTCCTTACCTGCTATAGCTGAAAACAGTCCGTTATTGGCCTGATAGCACGACGGAAGTATAATAGTGTCTTCAAGCCCTAAAAAGCTCGAAAGCTTATCTTCCAAAGTTTTATAAAGGTCTGTATAACCAGTTGCTATCGGAGTGCCGCAAAGAGATGCCCCATACTTCTCTATCGCTTTTATGCATGCGTTCCTGACTCTCTCATCTGCTGCCAGCCCGAGGTAGTTGTTCGATGCAAGGCTGATGAATTCCCTGCCTTCAATAATCAGTGGATCATTCAAGCCTGATTGTATAAGATTATAATAAGGGTTAAAGCCTGTTTTCTCTGCAAGGCTCTTATCTACCTTGCATCTATTGTAAAATTCCTGTAAATACATTCTAATCACCTACAATTTCAGGGTATTTGAGTCTCAATTTACATATTATATCGCTTACCTTATTTATGTCACCCAGCTCAGCCTCATCAATTTCAATACCAAATTCGTCTTCAATTGCAGCAATAATAATTATTTTACTAAAGGAGTCCACGCCAAGGTCCTCAACCAAGCTGCTTTCCATAGTAACCTCGCAAGCATTCTCAAGGTTTTTTCCAATTGTTTTGATAATTCTCTTTTCAAAGTCCATCGTTCACACTCTCCTTTACATTTTTGTGAAAGCACCTGGTAGCATGTACGGAATCGCACATTACAGTACATACATTGCAGTTTGTGCAGCTTGATACATATCCTTCATCACGAGACAGCTTTAATGCAAAATCCGGCTCGGAAATAAAAGGTCTGCACAAGCTGGCGAAGTCGATTCCTTCAATTTCAACAACTCTTTTTATCTCCATTCCGCTCCTTATGCCTCCGACGCATATTACAGGAATTCCGGTATTTTGCTTTGCAAGACTTGCATACTCAAGATTATAAAGGTTGGTGAAATGCTTTATTTTTAGTCTCATAATTGGGTAAACCAACCTCTTCCACAGCATTCTGCCAAAGCTGGAATCAACCCTGTACACGGGATTGACTTTGAGTACAGTATCCAAAGGAATTTCTCCCCTGATTATGTTAAGTGCATAGTCCATGGTACCGTAACTTACTTCAATTGCATCAACTCTTGCTTTATCCAGAAAGTTGATAAGGTTTATATACTGGTCACGTGTAAAACCTCTTAAATAATCATCTCCCCAACTTACCTTTACCAGCAGGGCAAAGTCCCTCCCACATTTTTGACGTATACTGTCAATAACCACTTCTAGAAACTTTGTACCTATACCTGTTCCTTTATCAATGCCAAACATGTCTTTTCTTGTATTTATTGAAGGCAGCAGAAACTGATGAATAAGATAACCGTGAGCTGCATGCAACTGAATTCCGTCAAATCCGGCCTCTCTGGCACAGCAGGCGGCTTCGGTAAATTTACCTGCAAGCTCCATTATCTGTTCAGTGGTAAGCACCCTGGGTGTTTCTTTGAAGTAGAAGGACTTCTTTTTTGATACACCTGCCACCGGTTCTTTTGTCAACCTTCCAATGGTTTGCCTGCCTGTATGCGCAAGCTGCATAAAAATTCTACAGTCATATTTGTGCACCTCACGGGTTATTTCCCTGTATGCAGGTATCTTATCAGCCCTGTCCATACCAGCCTGACCCGGTTGCATAGCTCTGCCCTCCCTTGTAACATAAGCAAAGCCGGTAATAATACCTCCAACTCCACTTTGAGCAAGAGTTGAATACAACCTCAAGTATTCAGGCCCGGGAACTCCGTCTTCATTACACATGCCTTCATAGGTGGCAGACCTTATAAGCCTGTTTCTCATTTTAACGTTTCCAATACATGCCTCTTCAAATACTTTCATAAATAAACTCTCCTGTTATGCCTTGCTGTTGGAGTGAAGATTAAACAGTAAGCCCACAAATATATACGAAAGGACAAAAAGCACTCCCCCCAAACCAGCGTTATATAAAGCTATCAATGCTGCCTGTGCACAGGTGCCTGCACGGAAGTTGACCGCGAGAGAATAATAGGACCTTTCTCCCTCGGGGTATTTGTAATACAAAAATCCCGTGTACAGTTGAAGAAAAAAAGATATTACCATAAGGAAAACAAATGTGTTGTTTATATTTGTTTTATAAAAGCCGGCCAGATACATTACAACAAAGGCAGCAGCCGGAATAAATGCTGCAAGGACTGATATTATCCTTGACTTCGCAATTCCAAAGCCAACAACTATTGTTTTCTTTCCCGCAGCCTTATCACCCTCATAATCCTTGAAATAGGTATAAAGGGTCATTACGCCGTTTATAACAGCAAGAAGAACAAAAACAGCCACAAATTCAGATGTGATATGTGGAAATTCAATCGGACCTGCAGCAAAAAAACCAACCAGATAAGACATGGCAATCATAATACCGAAAACAATATTCCCAAGAATCCCAAAGCCTTTTGCATGCTCATATAAAACATTCAGGAGTACTCCGGCAACTGCTGGTACTATAGCCAGAGGCTCCAGATACAAACCTGTAACAATAAGTGCTGTAAGAAGAAGACCAATAGAAAGCATGACGGACTTGTTTGGGTCCAGCTCTCCTGTAACCATAGGCCTTTCGGGAGCATTTATTCTATCCTCTTTGAGACCAAGTCGGTCATTTATTATCTGATTTATTCCCCAGCTTAAAAAAAGCAGAACCAGAATTACAGTTTTTCTTGCAAATCCGGGAGCCACCTCAATTGTTTTTCCCGGAAGAGAAGCCATATACTCATAGCAAACTATTCCAAGCCATCCGGCTATACCTGTTACAAAAGCATAATACAGCCTCATTGACTTAACATATGCCTTGACAAACTTCAACATAACAAATACCTTCTATAACTCATCCAATCTTTTTTTTATATAATCGTAATCAAAAGAAGAACATATTCTCCTGTCCTCCCTGTCAAGGATACGGTAATGCAGGGAAATTATGTTTTGCTGTATTTTAAAACTCTGCTTGACTTCGACATCTCTCCACCATACTTTTCCACCCATGGTCTTTTCAAAATTACCTTCATAACCATTAAAAGCAAGAGAAAGGATTATATCCTGAGGATGCCCTCCAAAAGTCATCTCCAGAATCTCACTGTCTTTAAAGATTGTACAAAGGGCTACCGCTCCTGTCCACCCAATTGAAGCCCTACCCTTCTCAATCTGAACAAGTGTCTTTTTGGATATACCTATAATCTCAGCCATCTTATCCTGGGTATAGTCCTTTTCACTCCTAATCAGCTTAAGCTTCAAGTCAATAAGCTTTACAAACTCTTCCCTGTTCATTATTTACCATTCTCCCTTATAGTGTAATTTTACACTATTCTGTATGTTTTGTAAATAACGAATTGGCTGAATAAAGTAATTTTTTTTATATGAGTACTTGCATTTTTCACTTGAAAACCCTGATTTAATTATTGACATGGCAAATAAAAACAGGGGAATAACATAGTCCAAATTGAACAAGTCCCCCAAAGTCCTTACTGGCTATACTACAATTACCTGTACTAATTAATTATCTCGGTAATACCCTTGATATGTTGTTCATTTAGCGCATTCAGAAACCATTTAATCGTTTTTTTTGTATTTCCCACACCGTTGTCTATACTTATCTTATATTCAAAAATACTGCCTGACTTATATTTTTCCATTATCTCAGATCTAATATTTAACACATTATCAAACAACGGTGTATAGAACTCCAATTCATCGCCTATTTTAAATTCAGTTTTAGAACTGATTAACATATTATTTATGCTCAAACCACTTATAAGTGCAGAGAATTTCAAGCCGGATAGATTTACTTTACCATCTACCGACAAGGAGACAGGATAAATATCAGTTGGGCTATTTTGCAGAATATCCCGGGAATAAATATATCCAACTTTTATACTCCTTGATTTGCTATCCATTGATATGATCTTGTAACCGCAAGCACTGTAAGAGCTATTTTTATTGTAGGATATTACAATGGGATCATTTTCAAAAAAATTTGAAATACCCACATCGGGTTCTACCTTTATTTCCAGAAAGTTTTTGCCTACAGCATTAATTATCCCCTTAAAATAACTTAATCTTGAATAGTGACATAATTCAACCATCTGCTCCTTATGAAGTTCACTGTCCTGTTCTCCTTCCGCACCAAAACAGGCATCAATATCTTCTTCTCCCATAGTAAGTGGTCCATTAATGCTTGAAGGCGTTTCATTTATGTTTTGAGAAGATTCCTCAACACTTTCAGGTGACAGGTTTATACTTTCAGGTGTTTCGATTATTTTTGATGCAATTTTTTCATAGGCTTTCTCTAAAACCTGACCAGATGATTTTACAGTTTCCTTGCTTCCGATTTCATTTTCAATTCTTTTAAGTACACTTAAAACAGCCTCCTGATTAACAGGTTTGTTAATTACATATTTGAATCCATATTGCCGGGATATTATTTCAAGATCATTCTGTTCGTGCGCTGTCACCAGTATTATATTAGCATCAGGGTGGGAGGAAACAATTCTCCTGGAAGCTTCAAGTCCTCCAATACCCGGCATATCCAGATCCATAGCAACAACATCCGGAGTAAATTTTAAATATTCCGAAACTGCTTTTTCTCCGTTTTCTACTTCAGCAACAACCTCATGGTGTGAATTTACCAAAGTTCTTTTAAAAAGGCATCTTGCTGTTATCGAGTCATCTGCAATAAGAATCCTTGCCACTGTTAACACCCTCTTTGCGTTTTTATTACATATTATCTCACAAATTATATATCGTAAGCATGCTAATATTTCTTAATTGGGTCTTTTTGATTATATTGATTTATTAACACTTTTATTAGAAATAGCATATAATATCAGCGAAATATATAATCTATAAAAGGAGATAAAAAATGCTACCATTGCAGTTATCCTCCCTTGTTCTGGCGGCAAGAGCGCTGACAAACCGGAACACATCCTCCATTGGTGCGGGCAGAAAAAAACCCTTGCAAATATTCAGCATAAGACGTTTACCCGGTAAAGCTTTTACTCCGGTAAACCCATTTAATACAATGTATAAAATACTATCATCATTAACACAAGTCAGACAAAAAAACGAAAGTGTGGACTATAATACTGTTGCCGCCAGGTTTATTCCTCCTGACGGTCAGCTTGTCGGTCCCAAATTTCCCGCTAATTCACCAAAAATACTGCTGGCAGACCTCGACGGAGATTCAAAAAAAGAATTAATCGTAACTTACAGAATTGACACATCCATAAAAACTATTGTATTGAAAAACAATAATGATCAATGGGAACTTGCCGGTGAAGGAGACGCTCCAAGCTATGGAGCATTAAACTTCAGGTATGCGGAAGACTTGACCGGTGACGGTAAAAAGCAATTACTTGTAGGCGTAACATCCGATTCTGCGAGACCTGTCCTTTATGGTTATTCCTTTGATAACTGCTGTTTAAGCGAGATATTTAAAATGGATTATCAAAGGCTTGAACTACTTAACCCTTCAACAAAGAACAAAAGAGCCTCCGGCAGCTCGCAGCTTGCAATTTGGAACAGCAAAGACAGTGGAGCCTATGATATTAACGTATACAAATGGAACGGTCAGGCGCTTGAACAGCAGAACGATCTGGCAAACTATTACATAAGAAGCATTCTTCCATACCATGTTAAAGAAATCAGGAAAAATCCTTATACCCCTTTGAACTGGTACAGACTTGCAGATGTCCTTTCAAAATCCGGCCTTCATAATGATGCATTAACAGCTGTAGAGACCGGTATCAGGCTTGACAGTGACTCAAAATATAAAGAGCGTTTTGAAGCCCTCAGAAAGGATATTCTCGAATAGGATTTTTTTTAGTAATTTCGCTTTATTATTCGTATAATATTTATATTAACAAAAGGAGGAAGAATTATGATAGTTACAACTACTCCATCGGTAGAAGGAAGAGTTATCAGGGAATACAAAGGTATTGTATTTGGTGAAGTCATATCTGGTGTAGATTTCATAAAAGATTTTGCAGCCGGTCTCACTAATTTCTTTGGCGGCAGATCAAATTCTTATGAAGGCGAACTGATTGAGGCAAGACAAAACGCCATTTCCGAAATGGTAAACAGGGCTACAAGCCTCGGAGCAAATGCTATTGTAGGTGTTGATGTGGACTACGAAGTGCTCGGGCAGGGCAATAACATGTTAATGGTAACAGCTTCCGGTACGGCAGTTGTATTGGAGTAGGCACATACAGTATAAAATAAAACAAATCAACTTAAAGTAGAAAACATGCTGAGAGTAATTATTACAGGCGATGGAACCGGGCAATAACCCTTTTGTTCCATTGCCTGTTTGATTTAACCTCTTTCGAACGTGGTGAAAGAGGTTAAATCGGAGGGACTCGATGTCCCGTAGTTTTTTATTAAGGTAAAAAGCTTCAGGCTGAGTTGGCTATTTAAGTTATGAAAAAGCACCTCACTGTGGAAAGAGTATGTTACGAGGCCAGTCTATCTGCCCTAAATGATACTATTACTGCAGCTACAGAAAGTAAAAATACAGGTATATGTAAAACTCCGACCCACCAGTTGGTTTTTACGAAGATACCAAGGTGCATGACCAACTGTATAAAACCGATTGTTGCACCACTTATGCCAGTAACTCTCAAAACAGCGGTATTTATATTGGGGTAAAAGAAAAATAATACTGCAAGTATCATAGGTGTCATTGTACAAAACATACTGTTACTACCGTTTGTCAGCAAATAGAAAGGATTGAAATCAGGCATTGCTTCAGAGTTTATTGGATTCCAGAAGGCAAACAAAGCAAAACAAAAAGCAGATATGGTATAAAGGTTTATTTTAGGCTTTACGCTAAAATTGGTCTTACCTGCAAACGCTTCCCAAATCCACACCCCTGAAAGGATTGGAATAAGGATATATGAGGATGTTATGATTCCAAAACCGAATTTATCTGTATAGGATGTGTTTTGAGTTATACCGTAGAATATCATCAGTAGTGCTACATATATTGAAAATACTTTGCTGAATTTATTTTTAAAGGCAAAGACAAATATAACAGCTAAAATAGCAATTATATTCATTATCGGCGAAAACTTGGTAAAATACCCGGTAAAATTATTGGCACCTATATATCCTATGGTCTCAAAAGACTTGGAAAAATCGGTAATCGGGAATCTGTTCCTTTCGACAATTGGCGGTGAAAAGAAAAAAATTATCGGAACAAGAGCTATAAACCACCAGCGTGCTGTTATTGAATTAATATTATTCTTACTATTAGCAATTAAATCTGTTTTCATCCTGACACCCTCCAACATTTCAAAGTATATGAACTTTGGTGGTACTCCTAAAGCTATTTTACTTCAATTCCAGTTAATGGTCAACTCGCTTAAATGATGTACATCAAAAGATAATTATTCAGGCAGAATTGCATAATATTGACTAAATAAACGTAAGTATTATATACTGTCTATAAAATTGCTTAGTGTGCAAAATAATTGATTTGGAGTAGCGTATGAGAATTGGGATAGTTATTTTATTTTGTCTATTTCTATTGTCTGGGTGTTCTCACTATACAAAACAAAATTCAGCGCAGACAGAGCAGGACTTGCCAGTCCAGAAGCCGGAGTATCCTGATGAGAAAAAAGAGTTTGACATTACTTTGCCCGAACTGGATTCATTTAATGAATACTTTAATTTATACAGTGAATTAGATCAAAATGGAGAGAGGCTTTGGAATAGTTGCCAAATCCCTGTTCTAGTTGATTTCAATAAGTGTGACAGGGGACGGTTCTTTGACACAATAAGGCAAATATGATAAGATTCCAGAGGTATGAGGCGGTCATATCACGGTATGTTTGCAAAAGAGCAGAAAAGGCGATAAAAATATTTAGGAAGTTTTCAGGGGTAGAAGAAAGGAAAGACTTCATGTATATTGGATTTGGTGGTGAAAAGGAGACAAGGGAAATAAAAGGAGTTATGATGCTGTCGTTAAATCCTTAATCAAGAGGGCTGAAATTAGAGCATTTGCAATTGAAACAAGGAATGAAATAATTTCATTATTAAAAAGAAAGCCGGACTTGTCCATACGTCAGATAGCAGAATAACTTGAAATTAACAGGAGAATTATGCAAAGGATAAAAGAAAAATCTTTGGTGCCAGGTGAAGTGTCAAAGAACCGTCCCCTGACACTTTTTTTATATTGGACAATAATATTATAAAAAGCAAAACAATTATTGTTGATTCAACACATTCTAGATCAAAGCATACTCCACAGACTCCGACACAAATATTGCGTGAAATGACTAAAAATCTTCGTAAAGAAATTCACCGTACACAAAATGAAATCAGCAATATATTCCCTGAAAAACCTACTGTTGAAAATGATATTTTTGAAGAAATAGATTATACCAAAGCATTGGTTGATGCACTTTTGAAGGTTGATTTAAAAAGTGAAAAAGCTCAAAAACTATTTTTAAAGGTTCAAAATACACTTAAATTACCGAATTTGGTGGAATTACAAAGTGTAAACGATGAAGATGCAAAGATTGGACACAAATCCGAAGATAACGACTTTTTTGGATACAAAAGTCATATTGCAATGACTGAAGAGGGCATAATCACAGGGCTTTCGGTTACAAATGGAACTGCAGCAGACAACAAAGAATTTGAAAACATAGTAAACCAAACACTTGAGACTGGTGTCGAAGTGAAAGATATTGCAGGAGATAAGGCATACTCTACAAGCGATATCCTAAAATTTGGTATCGATAAAAATATTAACATAATTTCAAAACTTAAGGAAAATGTTGGTAGCAAAGAATTTGCTGACGAATACATAGCTTTTAATAAAGATGCTGATACATATGAGTGCAAAAATGGTTGTTTAGCTAAGAAAAACAAAGTAAGAAAAAATGGTTCAATTGGGTATAGTTTTTATAGATCTGATTGTGAAAAATGCTCATTTGCAAAAGAGTGCTTGGGTACTACAAATGATGGATACAAACAAATTTTACAAAATGTAAATCATGAAATTTTTGAAGAACAACGGATTTTTGAAGCATCTGAGCATTTTAAAGAAAAAC
>JAAZCB010000055.1 GCA_012513545.1 Clostridiaceae bacterium | reverse complement strand
TATAGAAAAGGTTATTTTGTCCAATCTAATGATCGTAGAGTGGTTAACCAAAGAAGTTAACGATGTTCTTCAAATGAGACTTCACCTTCAAGATTCTGATTTTAGGACTTATGCGGAAGCTAATAACTTAAAAGCCAAGAGAGATAATCTTGAATCCACGAGAGAAGTTGTTGATAGGCAAATGAAAACTTACGGTTATGATAATTTAGATTGGACTACCTTATAATAAGTCGCCAAGTATCCCTAGTTTTAGTTATGGGGATTGTCAAAACATTAAATATATATGAGGGAGGGAATTATCGTGAGCTATAATTTTTTTGGTGGAAATAAGGCCAAGAAATTTGAAGTAACAGAAGAATTTAAACTTGGTGGCGTTCAAATTAAAACACCTATGGAAGCTATAGATGATTTGGGAGAAACCGCCGAACTTGCAGATGTTGTAGAAGCTATTAATACTATTTTGGCAGCCCTTCGTACTGCTGGTCTGCTAGAAGAATCCGAAGAGGAGGAGCCTGAAGAGGATCCTGAATAATAATTTATATAAGAAAGGGGAGGTAGTAATTGCCTTATGAATCATATAATATCTATAAATCCATATTGAAAACATTGCCTAAAGATGTTTTCAGAGATGTTCGATCTGAAATGATAAAGTCAGAAATTACTATCTCCCCAAATTATAGAGTTGTATCTATAGATGGTATAAATGTAGATGTAAGGTTTATAAGAGACGATAAAGATTCAACAAAAGCAGAAATATTAACATCGCCAGACGCTACGATCAATATAGGTAGTTTAGTTGTAGACGGTGGCAATATATGGTTAGCTATTGATGTGGTTAGTGATATTGCGTCAAAAGGTATACTGCGGCTTTGTAATAACACGTTGACACTCCAAACAGGAGCAACAGAGACATTAAAGGGTTATGATTCAGTAGGAAGACCTGTATATGAACTTACACCAGTTTATACTTCTTGGAACTGTGTGGCCACCTCTAAAATAGAGAATCCATATGATAATTTAAACAGTCAAATTAATCTACCCGAAGGAAAAATGGAAGTAGTCATCCCTTATGTCAACAATACGGCTATAGCAGATAATGCTGAATTTATTATGTGGGGATATAACTACAAAATTATTGGTATTGACATGAGTAGGGTTATAAATGACACAGGTATTATTAAATTGGTTGCCCAAAGGGTGGTTAGATCATGAAAATGAAAGATAACATGATTGATATTTTCAAGGTTTTGTCTGGTGATGAAGTCTTATTAAGACTTTTATATTATAAGCCAAAAAATGCCTTGGATGATCCCCTTTCCGCTGATAAGTCAAATGTTTTACTAATGGAAAATAAATGGGACATTATTGATGATGTTTTGAAGCCTATTCCTAAAACAGATGATTTGGAAAATCAAACTAAATGTAGGATTATGTTTTATCCTGGCAGGAGGCTTAAACAGCCTGGCAATTATTTGACTGCTTCTCAGTATGTAGTATTTGATGTTTTAGTGCATTTTGATTTTGAAATAGACTTTAGGATGGAGCAGATATGTGACAGACTAAACGAACTTGTATTCAATCAAAATATAACTGGCATGGGTGGAGGAAAATATATTGATGGCAATCAGATAAGAGTTCCAGAAGGCTATATAGGATATAGATTAACTTACTCCTTTGGTAGCGTGAATGGGTAATGGATAGCGCGAAGAACATTCTCGGAATACCCGAAGTAGTTGAAGGAGTGGGAAATATATATCCTGTTCTGGTTAAGGATTATGATGAGTTTATGCGATACTCTTCCTTGCTGGTGTATGCAAGCCATGAGCAATTAGATATTGAACCGTCTATCTCCATTTTAGATTTATTGGTACAGAATGTTGCTGCAAACAGCAGAGTGATAGATGGTTTTTTTCATTTATTTAAGCTGGTGTTGAGGAAAGATGTCAGTTTTGATGTCGAAGATGGGGAATGTGTTTTTCGTATTGATAGCAATCATGCAATAAATAGAACCAATTTTGACATGCTGAGACAGGTTATTATGAAGCAGAATCTATTATATGAGCCTAAGAAATATAAAAATAAATTGGTACAGGAATATGCTGAGTTAACTATCGAAAATAGAATGAAAAATAGTCCTAAAATCAGTATAGAGAGCATATTAACGACTGTTTCTGTTTACAAAGGAATGACATACGATTCGCTCGCTAATCAGACTATATATCAATTAACTGCTGATTTCAAGAGGATATGTAGAATGAAGGATTATGAAAGAAGTGTTGATTATCAGTGTGTTAGCACAGAAAAAATAGATATTCCCTATTTCGCAGAGGATATTAACCTATATGTCAATCCCTATGATGACATATTTGTTAACAAAAATAAGTTGAAAAACATTACACAAATTTTTAAGTAGGTTGAAG
>JAAZCB010000496.1 GCA_012513545.1 Clostridiaceae bacterium | reverse complement strand
TCTGTCAAACCTGATTTCTCTGTCTATACCACTTTTGGTAAGTTTATAGTATTCGGTGTTGGTTCCGGGTAAACGCTCTAGTTTAGCGTCCATTGCATTACATAAGGGAACAAGGGGAACATATGTAGTTCCGTTAACTATGAAAGCTCCAGGTTCAAATTCCAGTTTATTACCATCTATAATAACAGTAATTTCCTTGTCAGAAGCATTTGCAAAATTGGAAAAACAAAATGTTAAAATCAACAATACAGTTAAAATCAATATTCTTTTCAAATTAACTCCCCCGTATTTCTAACTACATCTAAAAGCTATACAACCAAGTAGCAATATATAACCGGTTTAAATGCTTCACTGCCTGGAGTGTAAATGGACTCCTAATTAGAAGTCTTTTTCGGTAAATGGCTTAAAGGATTTTGGTGCTATATCTCTTATCCAGAAATATTGACCCTTCAATATTTCGTTGATTTTTTTCTCAAAGTTTGCTAAAGCAGTACTTACATCAGCAGAAGGATCTAAAACCGTTAATTTGCCTATTTTATTAAAACGGATTCCAATCTTTGAGTCTATGTCGCCAATCAATATGTCAAAATGAATATTGACATTTGCACGCAAAGATGTCCAATCATCATCAATATATTTTAAGGAGGCTTTTACAATAACTTCTCCTTTGTCTAAATCAATTTTTATGTCACTTATTGCGCGCATAGTCCATTTGTTGTCAGCACTGTTTATCTTTTCACATATAATATTTTCTTTGTCATATAACATTGACTCTATTGATGCAGCAGTGTCATCATAGCTTGAAACAGGTGAAGCGGTTGATGAGCCGGAAGATTTACTTGATTTTTTACCTGAGCTTTTACCAGTTTTTGTTTCATTGATTGCTGAGGTAGGTTTAGGAGCTGCAGGCTGTACATTTGCTTGCGAATTAGTTATTGTATCTGTTTCTGCTTCTATAGATGGAGGTACAGTTGTTGTTTTGTTGGTATTCGAAGATACAGCCGGAGAGGTTGTTACAGCCGGTGCTATTGATACAACTGGTGCTGTTGATACTTCCGGCGCTGTTGATACTTCCGGCGGGGAAGGTTCGTACTGAACATCAGGAACTGTAGAGTCCGATGATTGAGGTTGAGCAACAGAAGTTTCAGGTTCAGTTGTGACTGATTCGGTCTGAGGGTAGACAGCAGAACCTGATTTTAAACTAGATCTAACTGTTTCAATATCAGTAGGAGAATAAGATTGTGACTGATTTATATTTAGATTTATACCTGGTATTATCAATTCAATGGCGGCTTCCCTGGCCGAAACACTAATTACGGTTACTAAAACTACACTTATTGTTACTGCTGTGGCAAATAGCTTAACTATTTTCTTTGATTTCATTTAACCGCACACTCCTTTATAGTAAATTTTGAGAACTTACAAATATCAACGAGAATAAAGATTTATTCTAAGACTATATAATATGTTGAGCAATTTATAACATTCTGTATTTTTGTATTTATAACCATAACCATTATATCAATAAATTCAAAATTATCCAATCCATTTAAAAAAAATTCTAATAAATAACGTAGGTTGACCTGACTGATTATTCCTGGTATAATATTCCTTAATTTGATAAGGATTGATAAAAGCATTCTGGAGGTGAATCCAATTATCAATACAGCGGAAAAAAAAAGATTGAAGGAATCAAGAGAAAATACTTTGCCATGGAAGATGTGGGGACCATATCTGAGCGACAGACAGTGGGGAACTGTCAGGGAGGATTACAGTCCACATGGTAATGCGTGGGAGTATTTTCCCCACGAGCATGCAAGATCAAGGGCTTACCGTTGGGGAGAGGATGGTATTGCCGGTATTTCAGACGAGAACCAGTTCATTTGCTTTGCACCAGCCTTCTGGAATGGAGAAGACCCAATTTTAAAAGAGAGGTTGTTTGGCTTGACAGGGACAGAGGGGAACCATGGTGAAGATGTAAAAGAGTACTACTTTTACCTGGCGAACACTCCTACCCATTCATATATGAAAGCTCTTTATAAATACCCTCATACTTCTTTCCCATATGAACAACTTGTAAATGAAAACAGAAGAAGACGGGACTCGTTGAACCGTGGCGGAAGTGAATTCGAACTGCTTGATACGGGAGTATTTGACAACAACAGATATTTTGACGTTTTTATCGAGTATGCAAAGAGTACTCCGCAGGACATGCTGATTAAGATAACTGCTGTTAATAGAGGTCATGAAAGAAGGAAAATTCATGTTTTACCAACGATATGGTTCAGAAATACATGGTCATGGGGTTATAATAATGAAAATAAGCCGATGCTAAGACTTGTTAAGCATACAAATGAGCTTGGAATTATTGAAGCCCAACATGAAAAACAGTCGAGAATGTGGCTTTACTGTGAGAATGCAGAGGAATTCTTATTTACTGAAAATGAAACAAATATGGAGATATTCGGTCAACCTGCTGCAAAGCCTTATGCGAAGGATGGAATTAAC
>JAAZCB010000495.1 GCA_012513545.1 Clostridiaceae bacterium | reverse complement strand
CCTCAAAGGCATCTTTGTTCAAGATAAAGGTACCAAATTCCACATTTGATTGTGTACCGGCTGCAATAGTAAAAAAATATGTCTTGATTGAAGTTACTGGTCTAAAAGTGCCTTCAGGTAATATGTTAATATTCTTAATACTGAAGTTTTCAGTAATGTAGGATCGGAGCTTTTCAAATCCCATTCCAGCAAAGGTTATTTTTGCAGGAACGATAATATCAAGTGTTCCTAGCTCATTAAGGTGTACCAGCATGTTTTCAATTGCTATCCCATCACTCTCACGAGTGAAATAGCTTTTCCCTATTTCATCCGGCTTATAACCAAATGCAGGCAGGCAATAGATATAATCAAAACGTTCGTTCAATAAACATTCTGAGTATATTGATTCAAATCGGACATTCACATTTTCAGCCTTTCCAAAAACAAGCTCCAATAATAATTTCATAGGTTTTAGCTGAGTTGTTAATGTTATTTTGCTATTCGGTACTTGGCTAATTATTTCTTTTAGTCCAGCTAGATGTTTTTCTGCTTCTGTTATAAGTACATTTTTAGGCTTAAGTTTCTTTAATTTATTACTAATGTATGAGCTCAAATAAACAGGTGCAAGAACTGTACCCATTCGGTCATTTTTATAAATTTCTATAGTAAACTCTAATAAGTCAATATTTCTTAAAGCCTGAAAAATATCAAAAAAATCGTCTCTATCAGCAGGAAAAAAACCCAATTCTTCTTCAGTTGTCTGTTTCATAAACTGGAAAAGCTTCTCTTTATCTTTTATTGCGGTTGAAGTCTCCTCAAGTCTCTTCAATGTAAATTTTACTCTTAACATTTCATTCAAGAGCTGCTCTCTGGAAGATATCTGTCTTTGGTACAGCATATTCAAAGCAATTTCCAAATTCACCGCAATCCTCCTTTCCATATATCATCACTATTTCAGTATACATTACTACGATTTAGTATGTCAATACTAAAACTATAATTGTATGCTTTTTTTCTCTAAAGATTTTAAGTCGCTTAAATGGACACCCTTTTGAATTGAGTTCTTTAAAACATTAATAAAACAATTCATGCAGAATTGACAATAGGAAAGAGTTGATGAATTTGAATTTGCTGAATCAACATTCATAATATTTTTGTGCAATATGTTATGGAGTATGTCAAGTTTGGCATCAGGAAACAATAGCACTGATGAAATGCATGAGAAATTTGTAATGGCTCATTTTACCTTTTTGTTCAACTATTATATTCTCATCTGAATTTTCATTTTTTTGTTTTTGAATACCAACCCGGTCTAAAGCCTATTGCTTTACAAGAAGAGTACGAACCGCTAATTCCAAACTTTTCACAAGCTTCATCAACAAACTGTTTAATCTTTGCTTGTTCTCCAATAACCCAGAAAGCTCCACCTCCGGCTCTCATATCATTAACCTCTAATCCTTTACCTTCAAAGTATTTACGTACTTCACTCTTTGAATAATCAACGGCGGTAGGTGTCCTTTTCTCGTTCTTTTCTCTTACCTTCTCATCGCTCTTCTTCTCTGGCTTCTTTTCTTCTTTAGCAGGCCCTACAAGTATGCCAGGGTCAATTTTCAACGGCAAATCGTAAATAAACAATTCATCTAAAGCTCTAGTAAATGCAATATATTTTTTATTCGGCGTCATTCTACCTGAAATAGCAATAACCGTACGAAACTCAAGTCCTCTAGCCTGCTCAACTGTCAATAGATTCCATCTTGTTCTATGCAAATCAAAATGTTCTACTGTCATATCGTGAATCTTGTCTTGATATACTGCATACTGTGACATAATTTGTTTTGCTTCATCAGCATTATCAACCACAATTGCACGGATACCAGGCTTATGAACATTTATGAAAATACTATGTATTTTCTCTTCAAATTCTTCGTTATCATAAAATTGCGTAACACCACTACCCGAAGTATTTATTGCTTCCATCTTCATACCAAATCGTCTATTACATTCTTCTGTAATTTGACTTGCATTTCGATAGTTTTCCATCAAACATTTCTCTGACACTGAAATGGATTCACTAAACTCTTTCCAGGAATCAATACCTTTTGTACCTTCAATATGCTGCTTAACGTCACCGAAAAGATTAAATATCAACTTGTCACCGTTAATATCACGGATAAGCTTCATTTCTTCCGGTGCCAACCCCTGCGCCTCGTCAATACAAATCAGCTTTTCTCTTGCAGCATTTGGTGCACCTTTAATTTCATACATGATTTTCAAGTACAAATATGGAGAGAACTGTAAACCTTAATTTCTCCTTTTTCGTTCGAGACCTGCCCACATTTTTCCATAATTCTAAAATATATGATCTTTGCAATGTTTTCTTTTAACTTTGTATAATACTCCGTCGCCTCAATAACATTATAAAAAGATTCCTCAACCAAATAAACATCATTTTTTGTCAAAATCTCTGCAAGTTGCCTCTCATACTTATTTTCATATTCATGAAGATTATCTTCAAACTCCGTATACTTTACTTCAACTTCGGAAATTTTGCCAATAAATTCTCTGTAGCCTTTATATATTATTTTTCTCAACTGCAATAACTTATAAATATTCTCTCTTGTATTATCTTCAAACTGTGGTTTTAATGCATCAAACACTTCAATTACCTTATCAAGCACAACATTGCACTCAATAAGTTTCTTAAAATAATCATCATCATTTTCCACTTGTTCCTGAACTTTTACACAATCAAGAATAATTCCTCGCGCATTTTTAATTGCGTCTGTACGGTTTTTAACAGCCATTTCACTAAGCGTTGTATTTTCTAATTCCTTAAGTCTCTGCTTTATTAACTCTCCTTGTTCATTAATTCTCTTAGCAATATTACGCAAAATATGAGTGCGTCTATTTTTTACTTTATCCGCAACATTCTTGATAGATTGAATTCCAGCTTTACACATGTTAAAATATGCCTTTAACACATTATTATTTGCATTGATAATACTGTTTCCCAGCAAAATATAATCAGAAATAGTTGTGTCAATTTTAGGCGCTGTTGACTGACGCTTCGCCAATCCAAAGATAGTTAATCCTTCGCAAAAATCATGTGACTTCTCATCTATCAACTGTTTCGCAATTTTATTAATATCCGCCGTTAATTGCTTGCTATAAATATATTCTTCCTGTTCTCTTGTAACCTTTGTAGCATATGATACACGACCATAAACCTCAAGATTTATTCCGTACTTTGAAAGCACATAATCGTAGTACTGATTTAATGTACCCATCTTCAAATCTGTAATTTCAAGCTCTTGGCGCATATTTTCTACCATCTGAATATAAGTTTCCGATGGCGAAATAACATACACATTACTACTATCCAAAATACCCGGATTATCATAAATCAAGATAGGTAGTCTATGCAGCATAATCATAGATTTACCGGAGCCTGCACATCCCTGAACAATAATATCTTCATAATATGGCAAATTGATTATTTCACCCTGCTTCTTCTGTATAGAGAATATAATGTTCCGAAACTCTGTATTGTCTCTTCTGCTTGCAAGTTCTGATAAAAATGCGTCATAAATTATCTTCTGCGCTTCCTCTGCCACTAGTGGAAACAGATGTGTAACATCTCGCACGAAAGAGAAACGTATTTCAACATTTCTCTTCATTTTAAGAGTATAATGTGTTACATACTTCTCTCCATGTTTTTCTGTTACTATACAATCATATTTTTCCGCACAATTATCTAAAAGAAAATGACGACAGACATCCCTCTTCCAATCGCATACAAGAATTTCATCCTTTCCAATATACGTCGATAACCCAATCTTCAACTCAATAACAGATTTTTTACTTCCTCCGTCATCACGTTCAAGAATCAGTCGACAGATATACAGTTCATCTTTTAATTGTTTTGCTCTTTGCTCTCTACTAATCACATCTTTTTTAGCTCTGTTTCCCTCAACAATCATATCATATGCATCAGGCCCTTGTTCCTTTGCCTTTCGGTAATTCCTTAATATATTTTGAAGTCGTTCATCCGCATCTCTTATTTCTCTTTCAAGTTTATAAATCAGCCTATCAACTATTTTTTGCTCCTCATCAATTAACTTTTTCTTATCAAGTTCAGCCATTTTTTACCTTCCTCCAACTATATATTAAAGATAGCCTGTAATAAACGAGCTGTATAAAATCCTTCAAATCGAATACATGGAAAATGCTCTGAAAGAATTGGTTCTCCTTCTGATATGAAATCGGCAGCACATAATGGTTGTCCGAACCACACTATCTTTTTATCCATGATAGTAACCGGTGTAGTTACATATCCATAGTTAACCCTGTAATCCCTGATGCATTTGGAAATTGTCAATGCTTCATCTGGTCTGATACACACTTCAACCCCTTTATCCGCAGCATCATCTAAAGCTATTCCAAGTTCAGTAATAGAATCTTCATTTTCATCCAACACCCCCGGTATATCAATATTTATTTCTTTCTTGGCTCCTGAAATATCTGCCAAGTATTGCTCCCAGCTATCTTCTCTATTCGCCACAGAAACTCTAAATTTCTTATCCATCGTCTTATACAAATCAATAAACTCATCAGCATCAATATATGCATTTCTTCTCTTTACATCATTCAATGCCTTAGTAAACAGCAATGATTTGGAAATTTTCTTTCTTTGCATAAAATCATGATTTGCCAATAGAATGAATTTCCCCTGTGCTCTCGTTAGCGCTACGTTGAATAAACGATTCGCGGCATTATTCTTTACCTTTGTCAGCAATATGCCCGGAAACTTCATTCTAAAACAATCAACTGCATCGTAAATAATCACCGGTTTTTCGGAACCTTGGAACTGATGAACGGTTGCACATGTAACAGCCTGATATCGTTTATCCTTCTCTTGCAAATCCCGAATCATCGCCAATATTAAGCGTGACTGTGCACTATACGGAGTAATAATACCCACTTCATACTTGTCCATATATCGCTCTGCTATAGCAATGCTCATTAATGCTGACAATAAATTTACCCTTGATCCATCCATTGTCTTCAAGCACACAGAATATGTACCGCTAATATCAACCAGGCTGATTGCTTCTCCACCAACAGGTTCGTTTAATGCAATTTCTTCTCTTTCTTCAATAATCTCTTCTGCTGTCTGCAACATTCCGCCATACATATGTTGACTAACAAAATCAGAAATATCTTTATGCATTCTCCACTGTTTATCAAGCATTACAAGCCATTCATGACCTTCATCATTTTCCACCGCTTGCGTAATACCGGAATATTCAAAGATATCCTGCATAAGACGTTCTTCTTTCTCATTTTGTACAATAGCAGGAAGCTGCCTAAAGTCACCTAAACACACGAAATGCTCTTTGGCTAATCCTCCTGAGAAAACAATCTGTGGAACATAGGCCATACTTGCCTCATCGAAGATTACAACATCAAACATTTGTGTATAAATTGTCTTATCAACAACTGTCTTGGAAATTGTTGTTGCAACAAAAGCAGCATTTTCAACAATATCTTTTTCTATATATGTTATTCTCTTCCTAATTTGTACCAATCTATCATTAATTTCTTTACGTCTACCATCTTTCTTATTTAATTTTTTCTTTTCTGCAAGCAAAGAATAGTACTCTTCTGCCAGGTTTGCATCCTTATTAAGTGCAATCTGAAAAGATGTCAAAGTTTTACTTTCAACCAACATCTTAACACGAGGATAACCATATCTGATTATCTGTCCTGGCGGATAATCAGCTTTTCCTGCCACTCTTAACAACGCTCCATCAACAGATACATTACTGTATGAAAGCATTAAGACTCTTTTTCCCTTTGATATATGATCAAGTGCAATTCTTGCAAGTGTCTCTGTTTTTCCGGTTCCTGGCGGTCCCCATATAAAAGTTATCTTATCTGACGTAGCCTTACGAATCGCAGAATTTTGCCCTTTTACAATTTTATGCATAGGATTGATTTTACTTCTTCCTTTACATGCCAGTTCGAAGGCGATCGAATTGTCCATAGGATTCATTTCATTCAATCTTTCCATCAGCATTTCAAGTAACATCCACTGCTCTGCCGTAAATTCAATGTCCGGAACTTCATCTCCGATAAATTCCATTGTACGAATCATCATCGAAAAGTCTTCACACGACACAACATAAGCAGGAATAATATTATCCGGAAACCATATCTTTATTGGAGTTCCGTCCGGAAAATGATAATCTGTATCTGTATCAAACGCATACAAATACCCATCACTTTTTGTATCAATACGCTCTCCATCTACCGCCTTATACTTCTTTCCACCGGTAGACTTAAGATAATTTATCTCATTGGAAATCGATGCGTTAAAAATACGCTTAAAATTATCAAATCCTGATGAATACCCCATCTCTTCCAATGCCCTTTGTATATCCGAATCCTCAATTTCCAATGTAGAAACAAAAGATGCCGGATATTCGTATTTGTGTGGCTGTCCATGAAATGAGATATACACAAATCCGTCTTGGACTTTTTCAACTATACCAATCTTCTTACCTGTCTTATGCATAACACGCATACCTACAATATTCATATCCACAACACCTTTCTACTTCATGCCGTTAATATTCTTAAATAAATAATAATTTTGCTGCCTATTCCGCTAAATCGTTTATGCATTCTATTGATTATTTCTACGTTACATGGCATCCATCAAAATCCCATATTTCGTCTGATTTACTCTTCCAACAGTAATTTAGGTAACCAAAGCTTTTACATAGCCCTCTCTTTTATTTCTGAATGGCAATCATGGGTGCATCTAAGGATATTTCACCCCTGCATCTGGATCTATAATTACTATAAACTTGCCCCCTTCAATAAGGCATAAATGCTTATACCAACTATGAACATTGGAAATATGGTAAATAAATCTTTCAATTCACCAGTTCTTTCTTCAAATAACTTATCAAGTTAAAAATTGCTATACTTTCTCAATATGTAGAGATTATTACAGCACCTGAACCACTAAACATAATTTT
>JAAZCB010000494.1 GCA_012513545.1 Clostridiaceae bacterium | reverse complement strand
TGGAGAAACAAAAACAGTAAGACTTAGATTAAGCAATATTGAAAATATTCCTGAGCCCTTCAGTTCAGACTTTAATATCGTATTTGAAGCACGCGAAAAGGAAATGGAGGAGTTTTACGAAAGTGTTTGTCCGTTTGAGATGACAGAGGAATTGAAAAATATACAGCGGCAGGCATTTTCCGGTATGTTGTGGAGCAAGCAGTTCTATTATTATGTGGTAGAACAATGGCTTGAAGGCGATCCGGTCGGACCGGTTCCTCCTGTTGAAAGAAAAAGCGGAAGAAACCGTGATTGGGTCCATCTGCATAACCAGGATGTTATCTCAATGCCAGATAAATGGGAATATCCATGGTTTGCATCATGGGATCTTGCGTTCCATGCAATACCTCTATCCATGATAGATCCTGACTTCGCCAAAAGGCAATTGTACATGCTGACAAGGGAATACTACATGCATCCGAACGGACAGATACCGGCATACGAATGGGCTTTTGGTGATGTTAACCCTCCCGTAATAGCGTGGGCAGCCTGGAGAGTATACAAGATAGAGGGTAAGCTTTATGGAAACAAAGATGTTGAATTCTTAAAAAGGATGTTTAATAAGCTTCTGATTTATTTCACATGGTGGGTTAACCGCAAGGACACCTTTGGTAATAACATATTTGAAGGCGGGTTTCTTGGACTCGACAACATTTCCATGTTTGACAGGAGCAATCCCGGTATTCAGGACTGTATAATTGAACAATCGGATGGTACGGCATGGATGGGCATGTATTGTCTTAACATGATAAAAATAGCAGAAGAACTGTCCAGAACTGAAAGCATGTACCAGGAATGGGCAGCCAAATTCCTGCAGCATTTTTTTTACATCTCAAATGCAATGAACCGGATAGGTGGAGATGAGATTAATCTCTGGGATGAAGATGACAAATTTTATTATGATATACTTCATATGCCGGATAGGATTGTTTCTTTAAAAGTACGTTCGGTAGTTGGGATTATCCCTATTTTTGCAGTCGAGACAATTGACATTAAACCACTCTTGGAGAATTCCACAGATGACGCTTCGAGGAGTTTTATGGATTTGTACGGTTTAAGTACCGAACTTGACTGGTTCTTAAAAAATCGACCTGACCTTACCAAGCATATGAATATCTCAATAGAAGGAGCAGATAGTGAAGATGCCGGAAATTCGAAAGCTGTATTTCTGTCCTTTGTTGACAGAGAAAAGTTAAAACTTATTCTTGAAAGGCTACTTGATGAAAATGAATTCCTGAGCCCATACGGCATAAGATCACTTTCAAAGTACCACGAAAGCAATCCGGTTAGTATACATATTAATGGGAAAGATTATGGAATGTGTTATGAACCTGCAGAATCATCAAGCGGGATGTTTGGGGGGAATTCAAACTGGCGTGGGCCTGTATGGTTTCCGATAAATTACCTCATTATTGAATCCCTCCAGAAATTTCATTACCATTTCGGTGATGACTTCAAAGTGGAGTGTCCGAAAGGTTCGGGAAAAATGATGAATCTCTGGGAAGTATCTTTAGAGTTATCCAAAAGGCTTATCAGTATATTTCAGAAAGATGCAGCACAGAAGGGAATAAGACCTGTGTATGGAGGCAGTTGCAAGTTTCAGAGTGACCCGGCTTGGAAGGATAATATTCTTTTCTATGAATACTTTCACGGAGATAACGGAGCAGGAATTGGGGCAAGTCATCAAACCGGATGGACGGGACTTGTAGCAAAGTTGATCAGGCAGTATAGTGAGTATAAATGAGCTTTAAATTACTGTATATGGTATAGCAACAAAAACTAATAAAAACAGAATAATTTCAGGGACCAGGATTATAGATAAATAACGTGAAACTTGTATCTCTGTATTGTATAATGCCAATTGGGAGTTTACAGATATAATGTATATAGAGGTTTCACACAGTGCTAATATGCAATGACAAACAATGCTTAACTACCAGAAAAATATTGATACTTTCTGTAAATATGATAAAATAAAGACAACATGAAATAATTTTAAGAAACACAAAGTATGATTTTGTTTATATAATTTATGGTGACTTTAAAGAAATTGTCTTTTTAAGGAAATTGTCTTTAAAGTTTTTTGTATTATTAGTTGTTCCGGATACAACTTTTGTAAAGGACAGAGATGTACAAGGCTTATAGAGATTAATTATTTTTTAAAAGGAACTGGTGCAATGAGTAAGGAAAAAAGCAGCATGAAAGATATAATACTTGAGAGATTGAGCAAAATGGAAGATCTCGAGCAGAGGAGATTACTCAAGGATATTATGTCAGGTTTTTTCTCCAATTTGACGGACTATCAGGAAGCATCCAACAGAAACCTTGAAGCAAGGATATTTAATGAAATAGAGGACAGCGAAAAGAAATATAATATATACTTTACGGTTTGTGATAAGAACAATGTTGATCCAGTGGATGATTTTTTATATCCTGTTTTTCCTGAGGACATGGAAGAAATAACATTCGATATGAATACAATTCTTGAAGGCCTTCGTAAAAATGTGGATGTAAGGCTTTTTACCCTATTCATGAAGTGTGATTACCCAACCATAAAAAAACTTTTACTGAGTAAAAAGAGTTATCCGGGAGTGATAATAACTGATGAAAGAGAGTACAGGATAAAAGTCAGTCTGGAACAGAACCCTAAATATTTTAACAGAATCCAGGAACTATATGATGTTTTTCAAAAGAATACTACTCCATGGAAAACAGTTAACCACCCATATTCAAATAAGTTTTTTGAGGTTGTACTAACCGAATGTGAAGGTATGATGGGTGAGAACGAGGAAATCAGAGAAATTGAAATTAGTCTTGGGGAATACGATAAATATAAAATGCCGGCAGTTGTGCCCTTATGGAACATCAGAAAGATTGGCCTCAAGTGTGAGGGCTTTCCAATGCCGGCCGTTGACAGGGTAAACTATGAGCATGTTTTGTCTTTGAAAAAATTGGGAACGGAAAATGGATATCTTATTGACGCAAAGGAGCATATAATAAAGTTTATAATGAGGATGGAAGAAAAACTTATTATTGTTTCACCTGAGGAAAAGGCTGGAATATGGGATGTTCTAAAGGTAAACCAGTACTATAACGACTCTTACCAAAAGAATGAATACGAGATGGTTACCAATAGCCGGAAACAAAGCTTTATAAATAAATTTGCAGGGAAGCAGTCTGCAATCATAAGAACCAAGGGCGAGATTGCCAGAATTGTAAATTCCTTTGAGGCGTCAAGGTACTTCAGCCTGGAAGACATAGAGATCAGGCAGTCAAAGAGTGTAAATGCTACTACTTATGATATGAACTCATTTATAACTGATGATATTAGAGTAGGCAATGATAAAAAGATTATGAACCTGAAGTTCAGAACGAGTGATTATGACAGCTTTATCGTGCATGATATACTGAGTTTTCTCGTGTCTGAGGTGCAAATGTATTTCCCCGAATATGAATGTGAAGGCGAACTGATATGAACTACGTGTGGGATATAATTATAAAAGCAAGACAATTGGAAATTCCCGAGAAGAATATCACATTCCTTCTAGCAAGGAGCTATTCCCCTTATATGGAACTTTCCAATGAAGATATTAACTTTAGCGATATTGACAAGGAAGTGGAAGTTAATCCTTATTACAGATTTTTTGAAATTTTTAGAGACATGTTCGATATAAACTATAGCTGGGATATTGAGTTCAGGGAAGTCCTTTTTGATATAACCATGCATTTTCTATCCGAGATTGATGTGATTCAGGGAATGAGCAGAAGAGAGTACTATATCAGGTTTATCAGGGAGGATATTGAAAGAGGTATATTTGGCGAGGAAATAGCAGAGGGGTTTTGCCTGTTCGATAAAGAGGAGAAGTATGTTCTGGCTCAGAACATATTGAGGCTGTATATTACCGGAGAAGCCTTGTACCTTTTTAAGGATACTGTAAGGAGAATATTTAAGAATTCAACCATTTATGCCAATTACGAAACTAAGGATGAGCTGCTTTTTTATATCCCGTATACCGAAAATGCTATAAATCTGGCTAAAATTGAATTGTTAAAGGAGTTATTCCTTCCGATAAAATTTAGAACAGAGATTTATTGGAAAGAGCATTTTGGGATAATTGGTATTGACGACACTATGAGGATAGATAAAATAGCTTTATATTAATACTCTAAAAGCTTATAACGGGGGGAGAAAAAAATGGCTAAGGATAGTTCAATACGTCTGTTTACCAGAAGTGAGCTTGAGGAGTTGACCACTTTTCAGCTTGTTAAAATATGCCATGAACAGAAAATAGTCCAGGGCGTAATAATTGACCGTCTTGACAGGGAAAGTCTTATAAGGATAATCTTGAAGTATAGAAGTGCGGAGGAAAGCCTTCTTATCGATAGCTTCAAGGAAGGTGGTTTTGAAAGGGTAAATGAGGCAATTAAGACCAACCTTGTAAATAAGCTTCCTGATGAAGGTGGTATAAAAATACCGGCAAAGATAACCTTGTATAGTGAAATAGGTCTTAAGAAGGAAGACATGTACAGGGTCGAAATCCAAAATGATATAGACGAATCAAATGTTCTGCTTGTAAATGAAAACAATGGTTTATGCGGAATATTCAACATAGTAAGAGATATATCAAAAGTCGGAATGTATTACCTGGTAGCTCATAAAAATATAAAAATAGAAAAGACCAATAACAGGAATTATTCATTTTTGTTTTTTAAGAAGTATGACTCGGAATACATATATAAGACATATCATTCGGACAAGTTATTGCCTCCAATGAATCTTCAGTATTACCGGGTTCCTGTTGTTGATCTTGAGATCAGAGAAATTGAAGATACCGATACTGTGCTGGCAATCGATTTTGGTACTTCAAATACTACTGCAGGAGCATACCTAAGCTCGAACTACGTGTCATCACATTGCTATAATGATATATTAAACGAGAGAATCAGATTAAATGAGATAAATATAGTTAAGTTCATTGACGTGACAAGTAAAGATGACAAATGGATTGAAGTACTGCCTACGATAGTGTATGTAGGGGATTGTTCGGACACGAGCAACATAAAGTATTATTTTGGCTACGAAGCCATGAATCTTATGAAAAAGAACGATTATACCGGGAATGCCAGTGTTTTTCAGGGGATAAAAAGATGGGTCAACAGCTATTCAAAAATTGAAGAAATCTATGATGAACATGGTAACATAGCTAATGTAAAAAGAGGAGATATAATAAGGGCTTATATAAAGCATGTCATTCAGATTGCTGAGCACCAGTTCAAATGCCGTATAAAAAATGTACATATATCAAGTCCGGTCAAGTTGAAACAGCAATTTCTGGACATGTTCCAGGAAATTATACCTGAGTATAATGTTGAATCGAAGGATGCCCTCGACGAAGGAATTGCAGTTCTTTACAATACAATAGCTGACCAGATTGAGAAGAACAGGTTTATCGACGGAGAGGAATACAAAGCTCTAATAATCGATTGCGGTGGGGGTACTACCGATTTATCCTCCTGTTCTTTCAGGATACAGGAAGACTATATTTCATACAAAATAGACATTAACACCACCTATGAAAACGGGGATACCAATTTTGGCGGGAACAACATAACCTACAGAATAATGCAGTTCATGAAGATATTATTTGCGAATTATTACAAAGACAAGGGAAATATTATAGAAATTGACCAACTTATTGATATTCCAAGCGAAGACATTTTCAGGTATGTTGATGATATAGGTGTTGTTAAGATATATGAAAAATTCGAAGAACACTACAGGGAAGCGGAAAAAGTAATACCTACAAGGTTCAAGGAATATGAAAACAGGGTTCGGGAGGACTACAAAAGGGTTAAGAATAACTTTTACTTTTTGTGGGAAATAGCAGACAACATGAAGAAGGAGTTTTTCCGTAAGACCAGCATACTAAGGAATAAATTTGACTATTCTGTAATGGATATGGATGAGCATAACAGTGACCTTCACATTACCATGCTTAACAAATGGTGCTTGTCGGTGCTGGAAAATTCAGAGTTCAAAACAGTAAATGAATTTCCCAATATAGTATTCAATATTAAAGAAATAAATAAACTGATTAAGGGCGATATCTACGATATAGTCAGGAAGTTCCTTGAAAACTTTTACCAGAGCAGAAAGCTTCAGGATTATTCCATAATAAAGCTGACCGGACAGTCCTGCAGGATTGATATATTTAAGGAAGCTTTAAAAGAATTCGTACCTGGAAAGAGTATAGAGTTCAAGCAGAGGAAGGAAGATGACGATGGTATACCTGATCTCAAGCTTTCATGCTTAAGAGGGGTGCTTCGTTATATAACCTCAAAGAAGATTGGAGACATTGAACCGAGGATTGGAAACGAAATACCAGTAATACCCTATTCAGTCAGCGCATATACGTTCAACAAGCAGGAGAAAGTCCTTTTATACAGCCTTGAGAAAATGAATCAGGCAAAGGGGTTTATATCAAGGCCTATTGGTGTAGAGGAGATTGAGTTCTTTTTAAAAAGCCATGATGGAAGTATAAGGCAGTCATATATATTTAAGAATGATTTCAACGAATACAGACTTGTACTGCCTGAAGACATAACCCAGGACTTTGGAAATAAGATTTATCAGGAAGATACCGATACCATAAGAAATGGGGAGGTGCGTTTCTTCCTGTATGCTCATGATATGAACTGGGGTTTTCACGTAGTACCGGTAGCGAGAAAAGATGAGCAGCTTTACTTGGGGAAAAGGAAGTTTTTTGCCTTTGAGGGTGAGCTTTCTGAACTTGATTTCTTTGACGGATTGAAATAAGGGAGGGAGTATAATTGTTTACAGACACATTCCCTAATTTTGAAAAAGGTCGCATTTTAAAAAAGCAAATGCTTGAAAACTTAAGAGACTACCCAAGAAATTTTTTAGATATTTACTTTAAGAACTATTCTAATGGGATAATTTCCGGTGCAGACATGTGTATTGGAGATAATATTACAATAAAAAAGGGCATAGTAAAGCATAACAACAGAATATACATGCTTGAAGATGAATTTGAACTGCCTTATTACCCTACAAACAGGGAAGTTCTTATCAAGATAAAGTTTCTTGGAGAAAGTCATGAGGGTGACTTCATACAACATCCTTCCAAGATTCTGATTGATGACAATACAGAAATTGGGAAGGATGAGCTTGAATTAGGGAGGTTCAAGCTGAGGGAAGGGGCAGTATTGAGATCCGATTACAAGGATTTTTATGATTTTTCAACCGAGTTCAATACAGTGAATATAATAAATGTCGAGTATGCCGGTTTTGAAACAAGTACGATAAGTCCTGTGATACTAAGCTACTTTTCAAATATTATCTTAAAGAGTAATTCGGATAATATCTACGATATAAGTTTTGCAATGCAGTGTACAGGCGAAAAATCGGTAGATAGGAAACTGATAATCCATTATATTTCAAAAAGGTTGGGAATAGAACATAAGGACTATTCAAACGTGCTGATATACAAGCACCTTACAACAATAGTAAGGGAATTGGAAAATGGTATTAAGAGGAACATGGATATCAGACCAAACAGGCCTTCAAGGATTATAGTGGATTGATGGGAGCGTGTTTATAAAATGAACGAAATGTTCAGGGAGAACCTTACCATTGATTGTCCGGATAATAGTTCCCTTGATACAATGATTGGTTTAGTATTAAAAGACAGGTATAAGATAACAGGAAAAATATCCGCCAGTGAATTGTCATTGGTTTATATTGGAAGTGATATTAAAACAAAGCAGAACATAATAATAAAGGAGTTCTACCCAAGAGGAAAAGTATTGAGAGATATGGACGGTAAAACTGTAGTATTCAGGATGCCTGCCTTTAAGGACAGATATAACCAGTCGCTAAATACTTTTCTTAACGAGGCTTACATATTGGAAAGACTGAATCATGGCAACATAGCAAGATATATTGATCATTTTAAGGAAAATGACACCGGGTATATAATTATTGAGTATTATGACGGTATAACCCTGGATAATTATTTGTGCAATTTGGAGAGAATAGCACATGTGGATTTATTCGGTAAGATTTTCATTCCGATTGTTAATGCCGTCGACTATATACACTCCCTGGGTATAATTCACAGAGATATAAAGCCTGGTAATATTTTAGTTGATAAAACCGGGAAGCCGGTTATTATTGATTTTGGTTCGGCAATTAAATACAGGGAGCAGGGTAAGAAAAGGATTACTTACACGCCCAACTATTCTCCGCTGGAATTTTATTCTGAAAAATCAAGACAGGGAAGGTATTCCGATATTTATAGTCTTGCTGCTACAATGTATTACTGTCTGTCGGGGAAACCTCCTCAAAAGGTATCAGACAGGGTGATAGAAGATACTATAGAAAATATATGCCTGTTTAACAAGCATTTATCACCGTTTTTTTCCGGTATTCTTATGAAGAATCTATCAGTAGATTACAAAAAAAGGTTTCCGTCCTTAAAAGTGTTTAAGGTTTTTGTCTATATGGAATATTTTATGCTCAAAATGAGTCTATAATATTAAATCAAAGCCCGGAATATTTGAACTATGAGCTTTGATTTAATGTTAAACTAAACCTGTTACCAATCAAATATTATTTAGTTATTT
>JAAZCB010000493.1 GCA_012513545.1 Clostridiaceae bacterium | reverse complement strand
TTATAAACGTACTTATTAATTTTAAACTTTTTTAAATTTTATGTCAAGAATAAAATCTCGTATCTGCCCAAAGAAGTCAATTTTAGCTTAATATCCTCCAATGGACATCATATTAATAAGATTACTCAAAATCATTAAGCTTTACATCTGTTTTTACATGTATCTAATTTATTCCTTCACCGCTGATAACACTAGTACCTTCAGAGAGTTCTATACGGTACCATCTGTCTGCCATTTCACTCAGGTGCCTGTTATGGGTAACCATTATAACCTGCCTTTGGAACATGTTTGTAACCTGCTTTAAAAATTCGGCCACCTGTGAAATATAATCGTCACTTACATGCTTTGCAGGCTCATCAAGTATAATCGGCCCTTTTATATCAAGACCACTGCATTCGAGCATGGCAATCCTTATGGCAAGTGAAATTATATCAATAACACCTCCACCTCTTGCATCCTGAGGTCTTGTCTTTATAACAGTATCTCCAAAAGCACTTAAAACGTAGAATTCCGCTTCAGGTCTTCCTCTGACCTCATTGATTTCTATCCTGAACTCTAAATTTGTGTCGAATATGTACTGCAGACAATTTGTTACCAGAGACTCTATCTGCGCCCTGGACTGCTCCCTTGCATACTCGGATACCTTTTTTAAGAGTATCCCCACCTTCTCTAAAACATCTATGTTATCAAGAACCTTCTGCAATCTCTCATCAAGCCTCGACTTTTCCTCTTCAAGCTGATCCTTCTTGCCCTTCCTGTTGTAATAATAGACCTTTGCCTTCTCATGCCCTGACTTGATTCTTTTTAGTTCACTGTGATACTTTGCATGGTCAAACATGTCCATCCGCATAACCTTTCTTTAAGCCTGCATTTGCGCAGCTTTAACAGTATTTTTCATAAGCATTGCTATGGTCATAGGCCCAACACCTCCAGGTACAGGAGTTATTGCTGAAGCTTTCTCACTTGCACTGTAAAACTCGACATCACCAACAAGCTTTTTGTCCTCAAGCCTGTTCACCCCTACATCAATTACAACAGCCCCCGGTTTAATACTGCTTCCTTTAATCATTTCAGGCTTTCCGACAGCAGCAACAAGAATATCTGCTCTTCCAATCACTTCATCAAGATTCTTTGTCCTTGAATGGCATATCGTGACCGTGCCGTTCTGTGAAAGCAAAAGCATGGACATAGGCTTGCCTACTATATTGCTTCTTCCCACTACTACACATTCCTTACCCGAAATATCAATTCCGCTTTCTTTAATAAGCTCCATAACTCCTGCCGGAGTACATGGAAGAAAAACAGCATTGCCTGTCATAAGCCTTCCTACATTGGCAGGATGAAAAGCATCAACATCCTTTTTTACATCAATTGCAAAAATAACTTTCTCCTCGTCTATATGCCCAGGAAGAGGCAGCTGCACCAGAATACCGTTGACTTTTTCATCACGGTTAAGTTTTTGTATGAGCTCAATAAGCTCCTCTTCTTTTATATCTTTATCCAGAGCATACTCAAAAGACTCGATTCCAACTTCTGCACATGCCTTTTTCTTGGAATTGACATATACCCTGGAAGCCGGGTCATCACCTACAATAACAACTGCAAGCCCAGGGTTTATATTTCTTTTTTTCAACTCAAGAACCTCTGTCTTAAGATTTGCTTTAATCCTCGCAGCCAGATCCTTTCCGCTTAATACTCTCGCACTCATATATACCTACCTTTCCGGTTCATTTATTATGCTTTACATTTTATTTTAACCTTTACTTTTTGTCAATTTTCTGATTCTTCCCGATTTTTTAGGCCTGGCTTCCTTTTTCCCGTCTTTTCTGGTTATTGAAGTATTCCTGTCAATACTATTTTCACGCCTCGGTCTTATAAGGCATTTTTTCCCAAATCCAATCAAATCCTCCCTGTGAGTTTCTTTTAAAGCCTCGTACACAAGTCTGTAATTTTCCTTCTTCCGGAACTGTAAAAGCGCCCTTTGCATGGCCTTTTCCTTTGGCAATTTGGGTACATACACTTTCTTCATTGTCCTCGGATCCATTCCTGTGTAAAACATGCAGGTTGAAAGAGTTCCCGGCGTAGGATAAAAATCCTGCACCTGCTGTGGGGTATATCCAATATCTCTCAGATACTCGGCCAGTTCCACTGCTGCATTAAGATCACTTCCAGGGTGACTTGATATCAGATACGGCACAAGATATTGTTCTTTCCCTATTTTTTTGTTTATTTCATAAAACTTTTTTACAAACCTGTCATATACATGTCTTTGAGGCTTTCCCATCTTCTCAAGTACCCGGTCTGCAACATGCTCGGGTGCAACCTTCAATTGACCGCTGACATGATGCTCGCACAATTCAATAAAAAAGTCATCGTTCTTATCAAGCATAAGGTAATCATACCTGATCCCTGAACGGATAAAGACCTTCTTAACCTGGGGTATTTCACGCAACTTTTTTAGTAGTGAGAGGTACTCTCTGTGATCTACAATAAGATTCTTACAGGGTTCAGGATGAAGACACTGCCTCTCCTTGCAAACCCCTTTTGTCTCCTGTTTTTTACAGGCTTTATGCCTGAAATTTGCAGTAGGTCCACCCACATCGTGTATATAACCCTTAAATCCCGGAATCCAGGTGAGCTTCCTAGCCTCATTAATTATTGAAGGCTGACTCCTTTTTTGGATAATCCTTCCCTGATGGAAATTAAGAGCACAGAAGGAACAGCCGCCATAACATCCCCTATGGCTGGTAATGCTGAACTCCACTTCAGTTATTGCCGGCACTCCTCCCTCCATTTCATAGGAAGGATGATAGGTCCTCTCATAGGGCAGTGAATAAATCCTGTCCATCTCCTTTTCTGTAAGAGGCAGTAAAGGTGGATTTTGTACCAGATATCTGTCTCCATGAGCCTGAATAAGGGTTCCTCCTGTATAAGGATCCTGTTCCCTGTACTGGATCATAAACCCACGCGCATATGCTTCTCTGCTTTTAACCGACTCTTCATAGGAAGGCAGTAGTTTGTATTTTTTTTCGTTATCACTTAAGCCACCTTCAAGATATTCCCTTATACCCTCCGGTAAATCAGAAGCCCCGGCAAGGTATGCCGTACCCTTTATATTCCTCATTCTATCTATTCTGATGCCGTTACTTAGCCCCTCTGCAATCTCAAGAATAGGCTTCTCCCCCATACCGTATACCAGAAGATCTGCCTTGCAGTCAACAAGAATTGAACGCCTGACCCGGTCATCCCAGTAATCGTAATGTGCAAAGCGCCTCAAGCTGGCTTCAATCCCTCCAATAATGACCGGTACATCCTTAAAAAGCTCCCTTGCTTTATTTGTATATACAATTACGGCTCTATCAGGCCTCCTGTGAGGTTTTCCTCCAGGTGTATACAAATCCTCGCTTCTTGTCTTTTTGCTTGCAGTGTAATGGTTAACCATAGAATCGATTACACCTGAGGATATAAGCACTCCTAGCCTGGGTTTTCCAAGGGCCAGAAAATCTTTATTGCTCTTCCAGTCAGGCTGTGCAATAATTCCAACCCTGTATCCTTCACTCTCTAAAAGCCTTGTTATTATTGCATGTCCAAAACTCGGATGGTCAACATAGCTATCCCCGCTAATAAACAGGAAATCAAGCTCATCCCATCCTCTATCCTCCATATCTTTCCTTGAAACAGGCAAAAAACTCACTTACTCACCACTTTTCATATTAAGTTCATGCCACTGCTGCTTTGATATCAGAACCTGCCTTGGTTTACTTCCTTCATAACCTCCGACAACACCTCTGGCTTCCATCTGGTCAACAATCCTTGCTGCTCTGGCATACCCAACCTTGAACTTTCTCTGTATAAGGGACACGGAAGCCTGCCCGGCATCAACAACAAGCTCGATAGCTTGTGGCAGAAGCTCGTCATTATCCCCTGAATCCTCCTGCTCCTGTTCCCGTTCACTGTTTATTTCCTCGATAATATCCTCATTATATTCTGCATTCCCCTGCTGTTTAATATACTCAACAATATTTTCAACCTCTTTGTCAGAAACGAATGCACCTTTTACTCTTATCGGCTTAGGTTCGCCTACCGGATAAAAAAGCATGTCGCCTTTTCCTAAAAGCTTTTCGGCTCCGGCCATATCAAGTATTGTCCTTGAATCCACCTGTGATGAAACAGCAAATGCTATCCTTGAAGGAATATTAGCTTTAATAACACCAGTTATTACATCAACAGACGGCCTCTGAGTTGCAATAACAAGATGCATTCCTGCTGCCCTGGCCATCTGTGCGAGTCTGCATATTGCATCCTCAACATCATTCGGTGCAACCATCATAAGGTCTGCAAGCTCGTCAATTATTATTACAATCTGCGGAAGAGGTTCAGGCTGTTCCGCTCCTTCAACCGGTGCTTTCTCCGCAATCATTGCATTATAGCCCTTAAGGTCCCTTACACCGCTATCGGCAAACAGCTTGTATCTGTTAACCATCTCCTGGACTGCCCAGTTCAGGGCACCTGCCGCCTTTTTAGGATCAGTCACAACAGGAATCAGAAGGTGTGGAATCCCATTATATATGCCCAGTTCAACCACCTTGGGATCTACCATCAGAAGCTTAACATCATTTGGAGAAGCCTTGAACAAAAGACTTACAATCAAGCTGTTAATGCATACGCTTTTACCCGATCCTGTAGCTCCTGCAACAAGAAGGTGAGGCATTTTCCCTATATCAGTTACAATACTCTGTCCTGAAATATCCTTTCCTAATGCAAAAGCAAGCTTGGAAGGATAGTCTTTAAAACTTTTGGACTCAATAACGTCCTTTAAGAATACAGCAACCACCTCTTTATTCGGAACTTCAATGCCTATAGCGGCTTTTCCCGGAATAGGCGCTTCAATCCTAACCCCTGATGCTGCAAGGTTCAACGAAATGTCATCTGAGAGATTGACAATTTTACTCACCTTGACTCCAGGGCTGGGCTGAAGCTCATAACGGGTAACAGCCGGACCCATGCTGACATTTACAACCTTGGCATCAACGCCGAAACTCTTGAGAGTTTCCTCAAGCTTTTTGGCTCCCTTTATTGCAGAATTCCTGAAATCAGCTGCACTGCCGCTTCCCTTATCATTATCCTGAAGAAGTCCGGTATGAGGATACTTGTAATCAAAATTCAGCTTCTGTTTATGAGAAATCTCTTTATTAACACTTTCTGAAATTTTATCAACATCCTTTGAAGAGATATCGTCTTTTTTTAGCTCCTTTACTTTTTTATCAACCTTTCCAGTATCAGGAGCTTCATGATCAAGTCCTTCATCATGGTCTGCTTCCGGATTCTTGTCCCTGTTATCCCTGGAAGCCTTTTTCAGATTGAAATCAAGGATTTTAGGCAGTTTTCTGCCATTCATTACAATATCAGGTTCATCAGCATCATCCTTCTCAAATAATGCCTTATGGTCCACAGCCTTATCTGGAACTTTATTATCGACCTTTTTATCAGTATTATTAATATTTACAACTTTGTCATTTGCCTGGAGACTTTCTCTCATATTCATGAAGAGCCCTGCAACAGAGCGTTTGAAATTTGTAAGAATCATTGCTATAGATATATTTGTAATAAGTATGATAACTATTATCGAAGCTGTAGTAAGAATAACTATAGTACCAAGGTTCTTGAACACAAGAAGGAAAGGCATACTTATAATACCTCCAAGTATCCCGCCTCCATGAAAACTGCTTCCATCGTTATAAAACTTGATAATGCATCTTAAGGCATCCATGTTTTCATATTCAGCCTCTTTATAGCTGCCAGTCTGGATAATCGCAGACATCGTAAGAATCAGAATAGATACATACAAAAGCTTCGAATTGATAATTGTACTATTCTTTTTGAATATTAAGAGCACCGAGTAGAAAATAATCAACGGAGGAACAACATAGCCCGGAGGACCTATCAGACCAAAAATCAAATCCCTTACAAAGGAACCGAACATCCCTATTGAGTTTTCGAAATACAGGCTTAACGATACAAGTACACCAAATGCAAGTATAACAATACCTATAATTTCATTATTATATCTGGAAATACCCGACCTTTTCTTGAATTTTTTCTTTTGTACTTTCTTGACCTTCAATTTGACACCCCCTATATAAGGGTTAGTAAACAACAGCATCCTCAATAAATTTACTGTTAACTTCTTTCTATTTTTAAAGAGGTGCCGATTATTTAATTTACCCCAAACATAATATAACATATCAAAGCCAAAGCTGCAATCAAAGCAGAAAATTCCATTTCTACTTTGGTCGCAGCCTTTCAAAATTAATGTTGATAATTTCTCCAGGCATTAATCCGGGATTCAGATATGACTTAGGTGAAGTACTGATAAGCCTTTCAATCCTGTAGCTGTTATTTGATACAGGCATGACCACAACCTTTTCGTCGAGATAATCTATTTCAATACTGTCCTTTGAGTAATTTGTGTCGTTATTTTGAAAAATGATTTCATGTGGAACCACTGTATAAAGTATCATTGGAGTTCCTCCGGGGTATCAGACGATATTTTCATGTTGCTTTTCTTTCTAATGTCAATCATCTCATAAAGCTTTTTTAAAGCTTCATCAAGTCCTCCTGTCTCATCAATCAAGCCGTGTTTTACCGCTTCCTCACCGAAAAGTATGGTTCCTACATCACTTGCCAGTTCACCTGTTTTTAACATAAGGTTTCTGAAGTTTTCCCTGCTAATCCTTGAGTTCTTTGATACAAATCGGACAACCCTCTCCTGCATCCTGTCAAAATACTCATAGGTCTGTGGAACTCCTATTATCAAGCCGTTCAATCTGATTGGATGTATAGTCATTGTAGCAGACGAAGCTATAAAGGAGTATCGGGTTGCTACAGCCATTGGAACCCCAATACTGTGTCCGCCTCCTAACACAAGTGATACTGTAGGCTTTGACATGCTTGCTATCATCTCGGCTATTGCAAGTCCAGCCTCAACATCTCCGCCAACTGTGTTAAGTATAAGAAGCAGACCATCTATTTCATCACTTTCCTCTATGGCTACCAGTTGCGGAATAACATGCTCATATTTTGTCGTCTTGTTCTGGGCAGGTAAAACTATATGTCCTTCAATCTGACCTATAACTGTAAGGCAGTGTATATTAGCCTTTGAATTCGACACTACCGTCTTTCCAAGTTCCTTTATCTCTTCGATTTGTGACTTTTTTTCCTTTTCTGTATTCTCTTCACCGGTAATTGAGGTGTTTCCAAAGGTTACTTTATTCTCTTCCCTCAATCTATCACATCCTTTGCAGGCATAATTTATTTATATTAGTATTATTTATATTGAATAAAATAATACGGACAATAAAAAAAAGCTGAGGATAAATAAAAAATACCCTGCATGGTCTACAGGGTATTTTTTATTTAAAAATCAATTATTTTTTATAATATTCATTAAGCTTTATACTGTCAACCTTTAAAGTTTGATTCTCCTTCTTTAATGTAACAAGGTAATCATATGCATAAACTTCCTCGTCCTCTATCATACCGTTAGATTTTATTACTGAAGCATCAAATTTTACAAAGTAGATTTTATTCTTAAATGAATAACCCGGATGCTCAATAACACTGATATTGCTTAAACTATTTATTCTATCCATGTTAATCTGAATAGGAAAATGGTCGATATTGAACTTATTTTTATAACTGTCATCCATAAAAAGAATTTCGGTCTCGTTTACCTTGGTAATTCCAGCTTTATTTATAAACCCTACAAAATCTTGCAGCCCTTTCTGCCAAAGAGGCTTTA
>JAAZCB010000492.1 GCA_012513545.1 Clostridiaceae bacterium | reverse complement strand
TTTTTTTCCGTGTAACGCCTTCCTTCGTTGTTGTAAATAAGGTATCAGTTTGATCTAACTTCAAATTACCTGGACAAATTACGAGAGGAACAGAAGGGGCTGTAAAATACGGGATTGAATACAATGTGCCTTCCACGAGTTTCTGATTTTCATCAGCCTTCCTTAACTCGGTATAGTTTAATGAAAGAGTAAAAAACTTTGTAATAAAATCATTAGTAATGTTGTGTAATGATGCACCATCAGTCTGTTTCTTTTTAAACTCCGCATATAAGGCTTGTCCTATATGCATTGAACGGCTTATTTCATCACTAAATCGTATACCCGGCAGCAGTTTATAATCTTCCGGAGACTGATATTTTCCATTCCCTTGAACAAGAGAAGGAAGCATATCGGATGAGAAAATCTGTCCGGTTACCGTAATTGATGGTAGCTTACTTTGTTTCTTTTTCATAATTCTCTCCCTTACAAAGCTGCTGCAGGTGTAAGTACATAAACACCAATTAAATCTAAAGGCTCACATGCGGTAACCTTAATTTTTCCGGCTTTAATAATTGAAGCATGACGAACACTTGAGTGATCGGCTTCAAGTTTTTCTGCGCGTTGTCCAGCAATATTAGAAAAAATATTTTTTTCCTTTTCATAGTAATCGAGAGATTTTGAAAGCTCTCTAACAGAGGCTTCTGCACTCATATTTGCATCAGGTTTACAATCGAGTAATTGTATTACATCTTCATCTTCTATGAGTCTGGGATTGCTTCTACCTTCTATGCCTACTGCAATAGTTTCTTCTGCCATAAGAGCATTTACGGTATTTCGGTATTCTGTTGTTATCTGATACCTCAAACGCAGTAAATATACGGTAGTAATAGTCTTAATACTGTTCATCTTGTATGTACCGCTTCTTCTGGCAATGGTAGCATTCATATCTGAAAGTGCATTTTCAAAAAAGTAATCTGCCAAAGATCGTACAAACTTATGACTGCGGTGAATAAAAGTATACCCTTGCTCAGGCGGATAATGAAAACTTGCTTTTATTAAAGTATTTTTTTTCTTCACACTCATAATGTTTTCTGTTACATCCTTAGGCAGTGTGTTTAAGTTAATCTCATATCCGTTATCACAGCATTTTTTAAACCCGGCATTTAATCGTGTCAGAGCCAATAAGCAAAACTTTTCTACGCTCTCACTGTCACCCAATGCTTCTCTAGTTTTTTCCCATTCCGGATACACTTCCTCCGGCTTAAGAGCATTCTGCGCAAATATTGTTCTATTTTTCTTTGCTTTTTCTTCTGCATCTTTCCATTTTACTTGTGCACCTCGAATAATCGCATTTGTCTCATCATCACCGAAATCCAAATAATGCGATTGAGGATCTTTTACTCTTCCTTTAAGAAGTGCTGCCTGAACAAGAGCCTTTCTAACACTTCTGTCATCGTCAGGTATGGGAACATGCACACCAAGTTCGTTTTTAATACTTTCAGCTTTACGAAGAATTACATGTAATATAAAACCGTCCACAGGGTTATCTTCTCCATAGAGCATGGTCGTCCACACCTTTGCACATTTTTGTCCAAACCTGTCTACTCGGCCTTCACGTTGTTCATGACGGGTAGGGTTCCACGCAAGGTCATAATGAATAACAGCATTAAAACCTTCCTGCAGGTTTATACCTTCAGAAAGACAATCGGTTGCAACTAACACGGGATGATGATACTGACGGGTTTCTTCTACA
>JAAZCB010000491.1 GCA_012513545.1 Clostridiaceae bacterium | reverse complement strand
TTTTTTTCCGTTATTATTATGCATATGGAATTTTATTTTGCTGTTTTCGCTGTTATTAAGAGAATTTTAATTTGCTTTTTATTCCGATTTTAAAGTGCTGAACTACAATTTGGCTACATTATATCTATAGTTATCTTTCAATGGCACTATTTTTAATTCTAATTTTCACAATAAAGTAATGTATTTTATTTCATAAGTAATAATATAATTGTATTTTTACCGTATTTATTCACATTTTGATTCTTGTTACATATTAGCTTATTATCTTAACGATGTCAATATGTTCGCCAAAAGTCATGACTTCTGACTAAAAGTCGTGACTTTTGGCACAGAACAAATCTTCTCATCTTATATCTCCGTAATCAATCAACTCATCCGCTATGTTTCTTAAATGCTTAAGCGCTAATAAAAATGCATCTTTTGAAATCTTCACCAGAACCAGTGTTTCTTCTTTGTAAAAATATACGCAGCCACTACAGCCAAGAGGCAGAAACACGCTGCTGCAATCAGCAATATGTTTATACTTAAGAAGCTTAATTTTCTTTCTGCCAATAGATATTTACCTGCTACGTCTATCTTCATTGTTCCGTTTGCAAGCGAGTTACTGATTAATTCATATTTTTTCTTTGTTTCATTATACAAGTACAAATGCTTTGCCTTCTTAGCCCTGGCATCTTCAAATGAAATACTTATGTTACCGGGAAGATTATGATTATCATTTAGAAGCATCCTAATACCATTTTCCTCCTCCTCGCACACAATTTCTGTCAGGAGCTCATTTTCATAATTCTCGATATCCTTTCCATCTATTGTAATTTTATAATTCTCTCCATCTACCACAAGAGTACCTTTTGATTCATATAAATATTTAAGTACAGGCCTTGATACTAACAACAACTCATTTTTACTAATAGTTACCGTCCCGCCTGCTTCCTTCAATAACTTCAGCAATAACTCTTCTTCATGGACATTTCCAGACGCCGGTACGACAGCATCTTCCACAATAACCATTTCTTTGTTTACTATTACTGTAGTCAATGACTGATTATATCCGTTCGAAACAATTATTGTGGCTTCTCCAGTCTTCAAAGCCGTTATAAGACCTTTATTATCTACTTTTGCAACTGACGAGTTGGTTGATTTATAATCAATTTTTTGATTTGCTTCCTTCGGCATAACTTTGCATTCCAGCTCGAATTGCTCACCTGCTTTCAATACCAGATAGGTCTTGTTTATTTCAATCTTTTCAGTTTTTGTGACTACTCTTATTTTAATTTCCTTTGTTATATCGCCTGCTTTAACTGTTATTACTGTACTGCCCTTCTCTAATGCTTTTATCTCGCCTGACGAATCAATCGAAGCAATCTTAGGATCGGAAGAACTGTATTTGACTGTTGATTCTTTTGCGTTTGATGGCAACAGAGTTACAGAAAGTTTCTGGCTTTTCCCGGTTTCCATTTCATCTTCATACTTACCTATATCAATATCCTCGATCGGATATTCATCATTTTCCTCAACCTTTAAATCGAAGGATTTATTTATCCCATCAACGCTAACTGTAATTTTTGTCTCCCCGACTGACAGTGCCGTAATCCTTCCGAAAGCA
>JAAZCB010000490.1 GCA_012513545.1 Clostridiaceae bacterium | reverse complement strand
GGTTGCTCTCCTGTTGATTCTCCACGGCCTATTAGCTCTTCGACTTCCTTTAATATCTTTTCTTCATTAACTCCCTGGCTCTGAAGAACCCTTGCAGCTACTCCGCTTCCTTCTTTAATAAGTCCTAGCAGCAGATGCTCTGTTCCAACATAATTATGACCTAGTTCCATTGCAGTTTCCTGCGAAAAATTTATGGCTTTTTCAGCTTTCTCAGTAAAACGTCCATACATATCCAGTATCCTCCTTTGTATTAGACTATACACAATCCATGTAAGTAGTACATAGCTTAAGTTGCTCTAATTAATCCTGCTTCTTATAAAATCCGCCCTAATAATATCCCTTTCATCCGGGCTTAATGCTCTTCCAACTGTACTCTGGAGGTTTGCCGATTGAATCATAAGCATTATTTCATTAAGTATGTTTATATCCACACCAGTAATTATTCCCATATCCACTCCCAATCTAACATCCGAAAGCAATTTTATACTTTCTTCAAAGGATATTATCCTTGCATTTGCCATAAGTCCTAGTGAGCGGTATACCTTATCTTCAAACCTGAAAGGATTCTGCTTGTGAAGTTCTATCCTTAGCATCCTCTCCTGATCAATAATCTGGCGTGTGATATTTCTAATGTTTCCTACAATTTCTTCTTCAGCCTGACCAAGGGTTACCTGGTTGGAAATCTGAAACATATTTCCCATCGCCTCACTATTCTCTCCATAAAGTCCTCTCACAGCTATTCCCAGCTTTCCACAAGACTCCAGAACGCCTCTTATATATCCCGTCATGGTCAGTGCCGGAAGATGAAGCATTGCTGATGCTCTGATACCCGTTCCCAGATTAGTAGGACAGCAAGTCAGGTAGCCGTATTTTTCATTGAAGGCAAAGTCAATTGTTTCTTCAAGAAGATTATCTATTTCGTTGCACAAATCCCATGCCTCATTAAGCTGCATACCCGCATACAGACACTGGATCCTTAAATGGTCTTCTTCATTGATCATAATACTGATCTTTTCATCGTCGCTCAGTATCACTCCGCTTTCATACTGACTTTCAGCAAGATCCGGACTGATAAGGTGCTTTTCCACCAATACCTGCTTCTCTATAGGGTTTAACTTCTGCATATCTATAAAATCATAAATTTCACCAATAGCACTACTTCTTTGAAATATGGCCCCCTTTACCCTTTCCAGCACTTTTACGCCATCTTCCTTTTTCATTCTGAATGGGAAGGGAATATCCCTTAAATTTCGTGCAAGCCTTATCCTGCTGCTCATTACAACATCTGATTCGGGGCCTGTTTCAGAATACCAGCCTTTCATATTTATAACCTCCAAACCAATTATATAATACATATCCATTATTAGAGCCGTTTAAAACACTCCATAATATCTATTTGTGCCTACCCTTTTACTTCCTGTGACTCTAGGCTTCTTATCTGGTCCCTTAGTTTTGCAGCCTCTTCATACTCCTCTTTTTTGATGGCCTTATCCAGCATATCCTTAAGTTTCTGTATTTCTCTTGATAATTTCACAGCACTGTATAACTTGCCAGGTATTTTACCATGGTACTGAAGGTTGCCCTGCAGTCGTGCAAGTAAAGGAGTAAGCTTTTCACCATAAACAGTATAACAATTTGAGCATCCCAGCTTCCCGGTCTTTTGAAAGTCCTGGTAGCTCATTTTGCACTCACTGCATATCAACTCGGTTTGCTGGGGAGAAACTGTACTCTTCTGAGATATACCCATCAGCCCTGAAAAAAAATCATTTATATTAAGAGGAGATCCGAAATTGAATTTCCCTTCTTCTTTTGCACAACCCTCACAAAGGTAAATCGTGTGTTTGTTATTATTAATGATTTGCGTAAACTGAATATTGGCAACCCTTTTGCCACATTTCTGACATAACATTTGCCTCACTCCTTTCAAGCTGAAAAATCAAAAAAAAAGTTTCAACACCAATTATACTTAATTCTATTTGCTCACATTTTTATTAATACCGGCAATCTCAGTATAAAAACATTAAAATAACAGACTAACCAACATATTCTTCAGTATAGCTGCCCTTACAAATCCCCGGTTTTCAACCGGAACATTAAACAGCGACTTGTCACTGGTAGCAGCCTTTAGCATAAGTCCTTCCCTTAATGATATAACGTCATAATCCACAAAATTATTAATAAAAACATGTGCTGACTGCTGGGAAATATTATCGCCCATTGACGTCACTATATGCATCAGGAAATTTTTGCCTTTATGTTCAATACTGACCCTTCTTATCATTATATGCCCACCGCCACCCCTGCGGCTCTCAACGTAGTACCCTCTCTCTGTAGTAAACCTTGTGTCTATGACATAATTTATTTGTGAAGGTACACAATTAAACTGGTTGGCAAGTTCATTCCTCTGTATTTCAACAGCACCATCAGTATCGTTAATCATCTGCTTTATAAATGCTTCAATAAGATCACTAAGCTTTGCCATAAGATCACCTTCTTGCTGATTTTGACTATCTTTGACCTTTAAGTCCATTATAAATTATTTTTGACTTTCATTCAAAGCAAAAGGCACTTAAAATAGTTTAAATTCCTTATTTATATCAAATTTTATTTATTTTTTTTGAGTTATCAGATTATTTATTTCAATTGCTTCTTTTTTTTGTCCTTGCTATCCTTATTTTTCACTTCCGGTGAAAGCTCCTTTGTAACCTCTTCAAGATATTCCGCCTTTTTTTTCTGACGGTCCGGGGTCATCCATTGGTCAAACGAAGAAACAAATTCTCCGTACATTGTTACATCTTCTATTCTTTCATCCTTAATATTGGTTTTATTATTTTTGTTTGCCATTTTATACTCTCCTTTAAAATGTTTATATTTTATTTTT
>JAAZCB010000489.1 GCA_012513545.1 Clostridiaceae bacterium | reverse complement strand
TCCGCTTTAATGACCTCAAAAGATACATGGTCATGTTCATATTGAATGTATGTTCCCGAACTTTCCACATTGCCAGTGATATAGGCATAAGCCCTGCTTTCATCCTCTGTCAGCCAGCCTACGAGCTTATCCTTTTTGAATACCCCAAATCTGGTAATACTTAATTTAGTACCATCACTCAGTTTTAAGTTGTTATTGGAATCTGCCTTGTCATTAGGGGTAAGAATCTCAACGCCAGTGATCACAGGGTTATCACCGTCAGAAATAATCTTGTTGACCAGTTCAAAAACTTTAGTTGTTTTTGTTTGTGCCCATAATTTCTCGGATTTTTCAAGGGAATTATAGACTTCCATTTGAGATACGGATTCTAAAGGCGTTATGATTTTCAAAATATTATTTGCGGTTGTTCCTTTAGCAATAAGAAAATAAAAGTCAGTGCGGTATTCATGTCCACGTACAAAAAAGTCAAGTATGTTTTTAATACCTTCCTTTGCAACTTCTTCGCTCAAAATTACAGTTCTCATGTGTGAATGATACATTTTTCTAGGGGATTGTTTCGTAATCTTCCTCTTTATCTGAAACAAATCCTTACCTGTTTCTGAGTATAAAACAATAGGCGCCTCATTTGGAGCTTTTGCTGAAATTGCTTTTGGATTCATTACTTGATAGGTAACCAAATAGCCCTCTTCCGACTTGTCAATTCCTACAGAAACGGCTATTCCAATATCAATAAGTTCTTCCGATAAGCATCCGCACAAAAACATATTTGTCAGTATAGTAATTACTAATAATAGCTTATTCATTATTTATCTCCTAAACTCTGGATTTTCTTTTTCTTTTTTTGTCACAACATTATCAGCATCTGCCCCTGGTATATTAAACCCACTGATTGCTATGGTCTGCGTTTTATTATGCCATAAAGGATATCTGATAATGCTGCCCTTTGCGGCATATTTTGTTTTATGAGCAATGGGAAGCATGTAGGGGATCCCAATTGATTTCAATTTGCACAGATGAAGTATTAGTGTAATAAATCCCATAAAAACACCATATAATCCAAATAACCCTGCTAATACCATTAGAACAAACCTTATAATTCTTACAGCGTTACCTAATGAATAATTTGGTATAGCAAAGCTTGAAATAGCAGTAATTGACACGATTATTACCATGAACGCAGAGACAATACCAGCCTCAACAGCAGCCTGTCCTAAAACTAGCGCACCAACAATTGAAATAGCAGGACCTACAACCCTTGGCATTCTTATTCCCGCCTCTCTAAGAATTTCAAACACACCCTCCATTAACATTGCTTCAATAAAGGTAGGGAAGGGAATACCTTCACGCTGAGATGCAATGCTTATTAGCAGCGGAGTTGGAATCATCTCCTTGTGAAATGTGAGCAATGAAATATATATTGCCGGAACAAAAAGTGTAAGAAATACAGCAGAATACCTTAATACCCGAATAAATGTAGAAACTATAAAATGGTGATAATAATCTTCACTCACCTGAAGGAATTCAACAAATAGTGCCGGTGCTGTAAGAACAAATGAGCTTCCATCGACAAAGATGGCAACTCTTCCCTCTAGCAGATTTGCAGTAACAGAATCGGGTTTTTCTGAATTTTGCAACTCCGGAAAAATGGAGAACCTGTCATCTCTGATTAATTCGTCTATATTTCCGCTATCTATTATAGCGTCAATTTTTATTTTATTAAGTCTTCGCCTTATTTCATCGACAATCTCCTGTTTTGCAATTTTATCGATGTACATTAACGAAACTTTTGTATTTGTTAAGTTTCCAAGAGTTAAATTCTCAATTCTTAAATCTTTTGTTTTAAGCCTCTTTCT
>JAAZCB010000488.1 GCA_012513545.1 Clostridiaceae bacterium | reverse complement strand
TATCAGCTTATTTTACAATTTACGCTTATAACGAACTCAAGGATCAGCTAAATAAGATTGAACAGCTGCGTTTCCTTTTTGGTGAACCGACCTTTGTTCAGAACGATAACCTCAAAGAAAACCGTCAGTTTATTATTGAAAAAACGAAGCGTGAAAATGCTGTGGCAGGAACAGGTATAGAGATCAAACTCAAAAACAACCTCAATCAAAAAAGCATTGCTCTTGAGTGCGCAGAATGGATCAGGAAGAAAGTTGAAATAAGGTCATTAATTAAACCGGATTTCTTGCATGGAAAAGCCTATATTATCGAAAATACCAAAGGAAATAATTCTGCAATTGTTGGTAGCTCGAATTTTACAGTAAGCGGCCTGGGGTTAAAAGGCAACTCCAATATGGAATTAAATATTGTCAGCGACGAACCGGCAAATATTAGGGACCTGCTTAGTTGGTTTGACGAGGTATGGGATCATCCAGATATGGTTGAGGATGTTAAACAGCAAGTTCTGGAGACGATAAGCAGCCTATTTATAGAGAATACCCCGGAGTTTTTGTATTTTGTCACCATATATAATATTTTTAATTCCTTTATAGAGGGTCTGGATGAAAACGATATATTAAACCAGCGAACAGGATTTGCTGAAACCCGTATCTGGAACATGCTTTATAACTTCCAGAAAGATGGTGGCATAGGAGTTATTAATAAAATAGAAACTCATGGCGGCTGTATTTTGGCTGACAGCGTAGGTCTCGGTAAAACTTTTGAGGCGTTGGCAGTAATCAAATATTATGAGTTGAAAAATAATCGTGTTCTGGTGATGGCTCCTAAAAAGCTTCGTGAGAACTGGAGCATCTACACCATTAATGACCGCCAAAATATTCTCAGTCAGGACCGCTTTAATTATGATCTTTTAAATCATACAGATCTTAGCCGCGAAACAGGCAAATCGGGGGATATAAACCTGGAAACACTGAATTGGGGTAATTATGATCTGGTGGTAATCGATGAATCTCACAATTTTAGAAATAATCCACCTGTAAAAGGAAGGCTGACCCGTTATCAGAAGCTGATGCAAAAAATTATTAAAGAAGGAATCAAGACAAAAGTATTGATGCTGTCTGCTACTCCCGTAAATACACGTATGAATGATTTAAAAAATCAGATTGCTTTTATCACAGAGGCGGATGATAAAGCTCTTCAATCCAGAACGGGGATCAAAAGTATAGAAATAACACTTAAAGAAGCGCAAAAACGTTTTAAACGCTGGACTGAACTGCCTGATCATTCACGAACCACTGAAGAGTTACTGAATGCGCTTAATTTTGATTATTTCACACTTTTAAATACACTGACTATTGCCCGCAGCCGCAGGCACATTCAAAAATATTATAAAACCGATGATATTGGCAGTTTCCCTAAACGCCTGCCGCCAATAAATATAAAAGCAGATATCGATATACAGGGGGATTTCCCGGAATTAAAGAAAGTAAATACGATTATACGCAAATTAAACCTTTCCCTTTATAAACCATTAAGCTATGTCACGCCTGAAAGGGCGAAGGCTTATAGCAGCATGTATGATATTGAACTGCAGGGGTCTGTTTTTAGACAGACTGACCGTGAATTAAGCTTAACCAGCTTGATCAGAATTAATCTTTTTAAACGACTTGAAAGTTCGATCAATTCTTTTTGCCTTTCCATTGAAAGACTATTAAACAATGTAAACTACGCCCTGGATTTGATCAATAATCAGAACCAAAGCTACTTTGACGATCTTGAAATTAATGATATTGACATAGATGATCCTCAATACGAAGATTTGCTCTTGGGAAATAAGGTTAAAGTTCTATTAAATGATCTGGATCTGATCCGGCTGCAGCAAGATCTGGAAGAAGATAGAGAGAAACTGCAGTTTCTTTACGACGCCGCGAAAGAGATTACTGTTAAACGGGATGCCAAATTAAAAATACTAAAAAACCTCATAGCTGAAAAGCAAAAGCATTTCATAAACGAAAATAATAAAAAAGTATTGGTCTTTACTGCGTTTGCTGATACTGCCAGCTATATCTATGAGAACATTGTACAATGGGCTTATGAGAATTATGGTATATATTCTGCCCTGGTGACAGGTACGACTGCGGGTCGAACTAATATGAAGGGAATAAAAAGGGAATATAATGCGATTCTGACTAGTTTTTCTCCCGTATCCAAGTATCGAGCTGATACATTTCCTGAATTAACTGATGAAATCGATATACTCATCGCTACCGACTGTATATCAGAAGGCCAAAACCTTCAGGACTATGATTATTTATGCAATTATGATATTCACTGGAATCCAGTCCGCATCATACAACGTTTTGGCCGCATAGACCGACTTGGTT
>JAAZCB010000487.1 GCA_012513545.1 Clostridiaceae bacterium | reverse complement strand
CTTCGGCGTCCTTTTGGTTATACACGGCATCTCTTCCGAAAGTAGAAAGCTCTTCACTATAGAGCGAATAATCGGATTTTGCACCTGCACTCATAAGGTTTCCCTTATAAAGCTTCATTCTGACAGTACCTGTAACATTCTGCTGCGTAACATCCACAAAGGCTGATAAAGCTTCTCTTAAAGGAGTGTACCATTGTCCGAAGTAAACAAGCTCTGCAAATCTCTGCGCAACCAGCTCCTTATAATGGAGTGTGTCCCTGTCAAGGCATAACAGTTCAAGTTCTCTGTGGGCAGCATACAGGATTGTACCGCCTGGAGTTTCATACACGCCCCTTGATTTCATACCTACAAGCCTGTTTTCAACCATATCGACAATACCAATTCCATTTTCTCCGCCTACCTTGTTAAGAACCTGAATCAACTCCACAGGTCCATATTCAACACCGTTAACTTTTTTAGGAACTCCCTTTTCAAAATATATTTCTACATAGGTAGCTTTATCAGGAGCCTTTTCAGGTGATACCATAAGCTTTAAAAGCTTCTCATACTGAGGCTCGTTCCAGGGATCTTCAAGATCAGAGCCTTCATGGCTTAAATGCCACAGGTTACGGTCCATGCTGTAATTGTCCTTTTTAGATACAGGAATGGGAATATTTCTTGCTTCTGCATATTCTATTGCATCTTCTCTTGATTTTATATCCCATATTCTCCAGGGAGCAATGATTTTTAGGTGTGGAGCAAGAGCTTTAACAGTCAGTTCGAACCTTACCTGGTCATTTCCCTTTCCGGTAGCGCCGTGTGATATTGCAGTAGCACCTTCTTTAAGAGCAATTTCAACCATTCTCTTTGCGATAATCGGCCTTGCGAAAGATGTTCCCAAAAGATATTTTCCTTCATATACGGCACCTGCCTTAACTGTTGGAAAAATGAAGTCAGTTATAAACTCTTCCTTCAGGTCTTCAATATATATTTTGCTTGCTCCGGTTTTTATTGCCTTTTCATTAAGAGGGTCAAGCTCCTCTCCCTGACCTACATCGGCAGCCATAGCGATTACATCATAATCATAGTTTTCTTTAAGCCAGGGAATAATTATAGAAGTATCTAAACCTCCCGAGTAAGCTAAAATTACTTTTTCTTTTTGACTCATACAAATACCTCCTTAAATATGTTAGAATATATCCTAAATATATATATTTCCTAGTGTCCCTTAGAGTATGAAATATATTATACATTAGAATGTATAAATATTCAATAAAATATATAATTATTCACAACATAATTTATGTGCTTTATTATGTCGATTTTTGATTAAAATAATCTACAGGAGATGAAAGATTAATGATTATAATGGGCATTGACCCTGGATTTGCAATAACGGGATATGGTATAGTAAAATATGAGGGTAACAGGTTCACTCCTATTGATTATGGGGCTATAACTACTGAGAGCTCTATGAAGCTTCCTTCAAGGCTTTTACACCTTCATAACTCCTTAGAGGTACTAATAAAGAATTATAAACCCGATGCAATTGCCATAGAGGAGCTTTTTTTTAACAAGAATATCAAGACGGCTCTTACTGTCGGGCATGGGAGGGGAGTAGCAGTTCTTGCAGCGGCTCAGTCGGGTGTGGAAGTATTTGAATACACTCCGCTTCAGGTAAAACAATCCATAGTTGGCTATGGACGAGCAGAAAAGGCACAGGTACAGCAAATGATTAAAGTTATATTGAAGCTTCAAGCAATACCTAAGCCTGATGATGTAGCTGATGCGTTGGCAATTGCCGTTTGTCACGGGCATTCATATAAAATGGCAGGATATGGACGTTTGGTATAGTTGTAAAAGATATAAAGAACAGGAGATGATTTTGTGTTTGCATATATTAGCGGAAAACTTGATTATAAGCATAATGAATATATTGTTGTGGAAGCAAATGGCATTGGCTATAAAATAAACACTGCTCTTTCAACTGTCCAGAATGCAGGCTCACAAGGGGATGATATCAAGGTATATACTCATTTGCATGTGAGGGAAGATGTTATGAGTTTATTTGGTTTTTTGTCGAAGGAAGAACTGGGAATGTTTGAGCTTCTTATTGGTGTTTCAGGGGTTGGACCAAAAGCTGCTGTTTCAATAATATCGTCCCTATCACCTTCCAAGTTCAGCCTTGCAGTCATAACTGATGACATAAAGACCTTGACAAAGGCTCAGGGAATAGGTAACAAGATGGCCCAGAGGATAATACTTGAGCTTAAGGACAAGATAAAGAAAGAACAGCTTGTATCAATTGACACTGGAATTTCAAAGAATGTGTCAGTGGATGAGGAAGGCTCAAGAATATCTGAAGCTGTCAGTGCATTAATGGTTTTAGGATATAACCCACTTGAGGCAAACAAGGCGGTTTCCTCTGTTTATAGTGAAGGAATGGACCTTGAGGTAATAATCAAAAATGCTTTGAAAAGCCTTGGAAGCGCCAGGTAAATAATATTTATTATTAGTTGTTAAACCATTCATACAAACAGAAAAAATGCTTGGAGGTAGATTTTTGTGGAGGACAGATTTGTCGGCTGCAACCTTAGCAGTGAAGATGTAGAAGAGTCAAGTCTCAGGCCGAGAAAATTCAGTGAGTACGTGGGTCAAAAAAAGGTTAAGGAAAATCTGGTTGTGTTTATTGAAGCTGCAAAGAAGAGAAACGAGGCTTTAGACCATGTTCTCCTCTATGGACCGCCGGGTCTTGGAAAGACGACTCTTGCCAGTATAATAGCTTCGGAACTTGGTGTTAATTTGAGGATTACTTCCGGTCCTGCCATTGAGAAGCCCGGAGATTTGGCTGCAATATTGACCAACCTTGGCAATTTCGATGTGCTTTTTATTGATGAGATACACAGGTTAAACAGAAGCGTGGAAGAAATTCTGTATCCTGCCATGGAGGATTATGCACTGGACATAATAATTGGAAAAGGACCAAGCGCAAGGTCAATAAGACTTGATTTGCCAAAATTTACTCTGATTGGCGCTACTACAAGAGCAGGTCTGCTTACTTCACCATTAAGAGATAGGTTCGGAGTGATAAACAGATTGGAAATGTATTCCCCGGATGAATTGAAGCAAATAGTGCAAAGATCTTCAGGGATTTTGAATGTTGGAATTGAAAATGAGGCTTCTGCAGAAATTGCAAGACGATCTAGAGGAACTCCTAGAATTGCCAACAGGATTTTAAAGAGAGTAAGAGACTTTGCCGAGGTTAAGGGGAATGGCTTTATTACACAGGAAATAGCCAAATTAAGTCTTGACGCACTTGAGGTTGATCCGATAGGGCTTGACAGGGTAGATAGAAATCTTTTAATGAATATTATCGACAAGTTTGCAGGTGGGCCTGTCGGCCTGGACACACTTGCAGCAACGGTTGGAGAGGAAACAGAAACAATTGAGGATGTTTATGAGCCATTTCTTTTGCAGCTTGGCTTTATTAATAAGACACCCAGGGGAAGAGTTGCGACAAAGCTGGCTTATGACCACCTGGGTTTAAGATATGAGTAATAATTTCGGAAAGTTGAGGTAATAAAATGAAACTTCTGCTTCATATGTGCTGCGGTCCATGTTCGACTTATCCTTCTAGTGTCTTAAAGGCTGAAGAAATTGAGTTTGAGGGATTGTATTTTAACCCTAACATACATCCGATGGAAGAGTTTTACAGGAGAAAGGAGAATGTTATTAAGTTTGCCGAAATAAAGAATATAAAAGTGGACTTTATTGATGATGTAAGGCAGGAGGTATGGGAGCAATACTGTGACGAGGAGGTATCCAGGTGTAACATGTGTTATACTGTAAGGCTTGACAAGGCTGCCCGGTATGCAAAATCAAACGGATTTGATGCCTTTACAACTACTCTCCTTGTAAGCCCGTATCAAAACCATGAACTTATAAAGGAACTGGGAAATAATTTTGCAGGGAAGTATGGTATTGCCTTTTACTACCGTGATTTCAGGGAGGGCTTCCGAAAGGGCCAGCAAGAAGCAAAGGAAATGGGACTATACAGGCAAAAATACTGCGGATGTATAGCAAGCATCTAATAACATCATGCCCCAAAACAGGAAATAAAAGTTTTTAATCAGTATTTAGAGGTTACAATTTCAAAAATATTGATTTTATCTTTGAAATGTGATAAGGTAGAAGTGTATCATAATACACAAATTTAATATTCTAATTGTAATATTTTGGGGTTAAGGGAGTCACTGATATGCTATTTCCATTTATGAAAAACAATTATCTGAGCATTGATGTAGGCTTTAGGAATATCAAAGTTGTTGAGGTCGCAGTGAATAAGAATAACGAGGTATACATAAAAAACTTTGGAATAGCTCCTACGCCTATTAATTGCATCAAGAACGGTGTGATCAAGAATGTTGACGCCGTTTCTAGTGAGATCAGCAGAATAATACGAGAAAACAAAATGAAAGTCAAGAAATCAAAAATTGTTATGTCCGGTACCAGTATAATTTCTCGTGTATTTTTACTTGAGAAGGTGTCCGGAGAGGATATTGATAATCTGGTTAACAATGCAATTGCTGCGAACCTTCCTATTAATCCCGAAGAGCATAAAATTGATTACAAAATTCTGCAGGAAGTAAATGATAATGGTGTTAATAAAGTTAAGGTTTTTGTTACTGCGGTAAGAAAGAACATCATAAACAGTTATATTGATGTACTTTTTGAACTGGGGCTGAAACCTATTTCCGTGGATATTCCGGCAAACAGCACTGCTAAATTTTTCAACAGAAATATCAAGGTCAGCATTGATAATGTAAAGTTTGTAAATCCAAACAAAAGTGAATTTAATAAAGATGCTTTTGCTGTTATTGACTTTGGTTCAGAAACTACAATAATAAATATTTTAAGAAACAGGATTCTGGAGTTTAACAAGGTTATATTGACCGGTAGTGCGAATATGGATGAACTTATTTCCAGAGAAACCTACAAGTCGACTATTGAAGCTGAAAGACTCAAAAAAATGTATGGTATTTCAACTCCTCCTCAATATGATGCGCCTGAAGACCACCTTAAGGTTTACGGTGCATTAAAGGAGCCGATGGATAAATTGATAAATCAGATATATATGTGCCTGGCTTTTTACGAGGCAAGGTGTTTTGGAGTTAAAGTAGGTAAAATTTTCATAATTGGTGGAGGGTCTTTGATGAAAGGCCTTGCAGAATATATGGAGAAGCTGCTGCAAACACCGGTATATCCGGTAGGACTTTTAGATATTGACGGTATTGACATAAACAAGAATTTGAACAGCGATAAACTGAATTTTTTGGTAAATGCTGTTGGAATAACTCTCTGATTTTTTTTACACGAAATATTTTATTATTTATTATATAAGGCGAAAAGCTTGAGAATATCGAGCTTTTTTTACACGAACTCACTACATTATGTAAACATAAGCTTGCTCTTCTAAATGTATTTTCATTTTAAGATTACAATAAGATTACAAATTGATTAATTATTACTGTTTGCGACAGGAAAAGTTCTCTAACTGTCGAATTATTATTACAGTTGGTTTTTTGAATTATTGAAAATAATCGATAAGTTTGTAATGATGCATTACAAGTCTCTTTGAGAATATCAATAAATGAAAATAATTTTGTAACCAATAATTTAACAAAAGATAAAAAATATGAGGTGCTTTAATATGAAAAAGTATATTTTGGTTTTAACTGCAGTTGTGATTATCTTAACTAACTCAATGGTGGGTTATGCAGGTGAATTGCTTCTGAAATATGACGGGAAAGTACATAAGTATACAGGCAATATTTGTATCTTAAAAGTAAACAATGAGACTGTTTCTTCAGATATTCCGCCAATAATTATGAATGGGCGTTCGCTTGTTCCGGTTAGGGCTATATTTGAAAAGCTTGGTGCTGCGGTTTTATGGAATGAAAAAGATAAAAAAGTAAGTGTTTCATATAATGGGACAATTGTCGAATTAACAATTAACGATGAGAATGCCGTTATAAATGGAGCAAAAGTCAAGATGGAAGTACCGGCAAAGATAATTAACGACAGAACTATGGTTCCGCTGCGCTTTGTCGGAGAGCAATTGAATATGAAGGTTGGTTGGAATGACAGTATAAATGAGATTTCAGTAGACAGTAAGAATGTATCAACTTTTGCAAGCTTAAATGAAATAAAATACTCAAAAAAAGATGGTCTTGATGAGGTTGAAATAGCTCTTGACAAGTACAGCAATTACAGGATTATGAGGCTGAATGAACAGGATAAGATAGTAATAGATTTCTCGAATACGAAAGTTTTGAGTGAGAAGAAAAGCATTGATGTCAACAATGACATTATCAAAGCCGTAAGATGCGGACAGTTTGATGATGAAACCGCAAGGGTTGTTCTGGATGTTGTGGGACAACCTCAATACAGGCTTTTGGAAAATGGGTCTAAATTGGTGTTGAACCTTAAGGCAGCAGATGCAAGCCTGGACATCGCTGATATACCGAAAAATGAGCAGGTGCCGGTGGCGGATGAACCCGTTGCGGCAATAAGTAATGAACTTGATGTTAAGCATATTGTGAAATCCGATCATGAGGAGATTTATATAAGAGCAAATGATTTAAAGGAATATAAAGAGTTCTTTTTAAATGAGCCTGGCCGCCAGAGGCTGGTCATAGACATACCTGGTGCTTCGGCACCGGGAAAGCAGCAGGTAATGAACATTAACAGCAAAATTATAAGTTCTGTAAGGTACGCTCAGAATGAACAGAATGTTGCAAGGGTAGTTGTTGATGTTAAGAAGGACCCGGAGTATAAGCTTGTAAAGCAGGAGGGTCTTCTGGTTGTATATATATGGAATAAAGGAGATCAGGTAGCTGTAAGAGATTCCATAACAGTATCAAGCAGGTCTGATGGAGGCAGAGAACCTAAAGTTTCCAATAATATTGATGTAAAATATCTTGATGAAGGTAATATCGAACAAATTGTAATGCTATTAAACGACTATAAAAATTATAGAATCATAAAGCAAATTGATTATAATAGGATTTTTATTGACTTTCCAAATGCTGTAGGTCCTGAAAAGGAACAAAGAGTAGATGTAAAAAGTGACCTGATAGACTTCTTCACTTATCAAGGTGTTGATAAGACTTCTTCAAGGGTGATTATTGAGCTGAAAGACAAGGTTCAGTATGAAGTTATCGAAGCAAAAGGAAAAATGGCAATATTGTTTGCAATAGGCTCGCAAGCGGACGAACAGCCAAAACAGGAGCCGAAACCTACTAATACAGTAAAACCTGCTACACCTAAGCCAGAGGCTACGAAGCTTGAAACTCCGAAGCCTGAAACTCCTAAACCTGAAACACCGAAACCGGAAACCACGAAGCTTGAAACACCGAAACCGGAAACACCAAAGCCTGAGGCTACGAAGCTTGAAACCCCAAAACCGGAGACTACAAAAGCAGAAGATTCCGATGGCACAATTACCATGTCGCCCGGTACATTGAAAATAGACTATGAGATAGATAATGGTTTTGATAAAGTGATTCTTGATACCGTAAATGACAAATACAGTATCAGCAGGCTATCCGATCCGGAAAGAATTGTAATTGACCTTCCTGACACTGTTATGGAAGATGAACAGGGGAGAGTCGATGTAAAGGGTTCATTTGTAGATTCAATAAGATATGCTCTAAATGGCAAGAATGCTTCGAGAGTGGTAATAGACCTTTTGAAGGATGCACAGTATAGTACAGAAAGCGAAGATGGCAAACTCGTAGTGACTGTAGCAAAGCCTGCATATAAAAATATTACCTACCATAATAATGGAGACAGGATTCACTTTATTTTAAGCGGAATCAAACTGACAGAAGGCGGTGAAAACCTAAAGAACCTCTATACCGACAGGTTTGATTCAGATGGATTGCAATACACCATTACTTTTCCCAATGATTTAGGTGACCTTGGCAGCGGTGTTATGAATATAAACGATGGAGTGCTGAAAAATGTTAAGATTATAAAGAATGAGGATACAAACGAAACAAGCATAGTTTTTACTTCCAGGGAGCCTTATAATTATCATGTAATTGCCAGGGATTATCTTGGAGATACAGCCATAACAGTATTAAAAAGGTACTCTAAAGGGGATAAACTTGTAGTAATTGACCCGGGACATGGAGGAGAGGAACCTGGAGCTGTATATGGAGGGGTAAACGAAAAAGATCTTAACCTTGATATTGCATTAAGACTTAATGAGCTTCTTAAGAAAAAGAACATCAAAACATATATGATTAGGGAAGACGACAGCTATGTTGGTCTTTATGAAAGGGCATACATTGCAAACAAGCTTAATGCTACACTGTTTTTAAGTATACATAATAATGCATATCTTTCTAGTCATAAAGGCACCGAAACATTGTATTATCCTCAGGACAAAAATGACACCAGCTTTAATGGCAAGAGATTTGCACAAATTATACAGGACAGCCTGGTAGGAAAACTAAACACAAATTACAGAAAGATTATTGAAAGGCCTAATCTGGTAGTCTTAAAAGCTACAAAGATGGATGCAGCGCTGGCGGAAGTGGCGTTCTTAACAAATAAGGAAGATCTGGCAAGACTTAAGACTGAATCCTTCAGGCAAAAAGCAGCGGAGGCTTTATGTGAAGCCATAATTCAGTCACTTTCGGAAGTGGACTAAAAGTAAATGAGGAATGCCTGAATATATAAATACAAAATTTTTCTAAAAATTATATACTATAAATTATAAATTTCTTTATTGTTGACTATACTTACAGTAATACAATATTTTACTGTAAGGAGTAGAAGATATATGAAGAAATTTTTTTGTCTAGGAACAATACTGGTAGCAGTTTTACTATCAGGTTGTCAGATACCTGTAGATAAGATTATAAGTAATAATCCGGAGGAAGAGAAGTTAAACACAACCACAGCCCAACCAAAGAAAACTGATGACATAAACTCAATCAAGGAAACTCAAAAAAACGAAACAACAAAAGAACCGGTTACCACAGGTATAACGGATGATATGGTCGAAGTTACCGTTTATTACAAGGATAAGGAGGGAATGCTTGTTCCTATTACAAGAACAATCAAGAAGGAGGAAGGCATAGCAAAAGCGGTATTGAGATCAATGGTTGATGCTGAAATAAACAGGAAACAGGCAAAAGCCTATGGACTTATTCCTGTTCTTCCGGAAAATACGGAAATTAAAGGTATAAGTATAAAAGAAGAAATTGCTACTGTTGATTTTAATGAACATGTTTTAAATTATGCAGATAAAAAATCGGAACAAAACATAGTTGCAGCAATTGTATATGCATTAACCGAGTTTAAGACAATAAATGGAGTTAAAATCCTCATTAATGGAAAGGAGCATACCTCTCTTAAATATGGAACCGATTTATCTGCAGCACTTAGTAGAAATAACCTTCTTATTAATACAGAAAAGATAAACCTGGAAGACAAAATAAAAAAAGTTGATGTTTATCTTTTCAAACATATAAATGAAGCTTTGGAATACATACTTCCAGTATCTGTTGAATATATAGGTGTCGAAGAAAAGGATCT
>JAAZCB010000486.1 GCA_012513545.1 Clostridiaceae bacterium | reverse complement strand
TTCAATATTCTACCTGAACCAACTTTGCGATAACTGCAAATGCATTATCGGGAGCCGTATGCCTTAATAGGGCACGTACGGTTCTGAGAGGGGGACGGCCAGTAATGGCCGTTTCTACCTCACCCGTCATTGGACCAGCCGGGCTGCCGGCTGAGAACGATGACGCGGCGAGCGAAATGGAGTAGTAAAACGGAATGGAGCGTGCCGCCTATAAAAACATAAACCATATAAGTGGAGTATCATTGGACTGTTTTTTTAGGCCAATGTACGGAACGCATACTTTAATGTAAAGCGAAGGCGGTTCTTACCGACGAGCGAAATATAAGTGGAAGCGGAGCGAGGACCGGGCCGGGAACCCCTTGAGGGGCAGGGGTGATAATATTTCCGGAGGCCGGCAAAAAAAATAAAAACGGCGGCCTGCAGGGGCAACACAGGACGTGTTGCCCCTGCAGGAGTAGCCGACGTTTGATAATCCGCTCCTCCCCTTTCCCCCCTTAAAGCCGCGCATAGACGGGCGAAGGCTTTGCGAAGCCCGGCCTACAATAATGCGCGGATTACCTTGTTTAGCGGAAAAGAGGGGAAAAGGGGGTTTTAAGGGGGGAAAGGGGACACCTTAGTGTAATTTTTTGTCCGGCCTCCGGCTACCCTAGTTAATCGTACTCCCCCTGGGGGGGCGGGGGGGATAATAATGCACGCTACTGCGTGCGGAATAATACCCTAAACGAGCTGAAAACGTGGCCGCGAGCCCTGTACCCAGGGCGTAGGACACGTTTTACAGCTGCGAAGCCCGCCGGACGCGGCGATGGTTTTGGAGGAATGCACCGGTCTGCCGGTGCAGGCCGGAAAAACCAAAATAAAGGTAGGAGAATGCAATACTTTAATTAAAATGAAGGAAGGCTTGGGAGCTGATACAGCTCCCAAAACGGGCGATAAAAGCATATAAGGAATGATAACTTATGGTTTAATGAGCTTTATTTTAATTGCCTCAATCCTACGCTGTTCACCAGTAGTACCAGCCATTTCACCATTACTCTTCCAGCCTAACCAACCCTTATTCATGACATAAACTTGATAAGTAACACCGTAACCGGAAGGTGCACCAGTTAATTCTATTTTTATGGCTTCCATGCGTTTCCTATCGCCTGTGGTGCCTGCGACCTGGCCATCTTGAACCCAATCCTGCCAACCATCACGCTCAACATGAGCTTGGTATTTAACACCCATACCAACTGGGCCATTCTCAATTTTTATTTTGATTGCTTCAAGCCGCCTTTTTTCGTTTGTTGTCCCAGCTGTTTGCCCATCAGAGACCCAATTATTCATCCAACCCCTACGCTCAATATGTGCTGTATAGGATATATTTCCAATGGGACCAGAAGATGGACAGCCTGTAAATACGCCTGGCCAAATTATGTAATCAGAAAGGCAGGAGAATTGTGTTAGATCATCAAATTCACGACCAATTCCGGCTTTTTGAAAGATTGATGAGGAAACGTCCTCTTCAGATGGAGTAGTTACAACCGTTTTATAATGCCAACCAAAGAACCAATAATTCTTAAACGTCCTAGTACCGGCTTCAGATTTAATATATTCAAGACCTATCCTATTATTATGGAGATCCATTTCTTTATCAGCATAGTATGCAGGATCAGGAGTAGGAGCTCCACGTTCATGAGCATCGGTCATCCCTTTAGCGTAAGAAACTGCATCAGCCACATTATCAAATTTTTCGTTACACTTAACGACTATCATAGCATTCCATAATGCATGCCGAAAGCCATCAACTTGGTTTCGAAAATCACCAACTCCAGGATATTTTACTTCCACTTGGCTTCTTGCATAATCAACAGCGTCTTTAGTACAGCTGATACAACGAAGATTCCCCATTAGATACCAGAATTCCTCTTGATTAACATCACTGCCGGAGGAAGATGCTTTTGCTAAACCAGTAGTTTGTAAATTTTCACCAATCTTGTTTACAATTTCAAATCTTTGTGCTGCACTATAATGCGCTATGATGTCGGGTAAATGAGATATAACCTCTGCTTGGGTAAGACCGGGATAATCAGCAAAGATAGGTTGTAATGAATTTGTGTTCTCTTGAGTTGTATCAAAATTCAAAGAGGGATAACTTTGAGAAACCTCTTCAAAAACTGAAGATAAAACTTCCCATGAAATTGTAGTACCAGGTTCGGGAAAGGGGTTCAAGTCACTAATGTAATAGTCAATTGTATAGGAGAGAGCGTCATAAGGAATACCATGAGATATTGCTGAAAGTGAATAAAACTGCGGATTGTTAAAAAAATCAATACCGTGAACAAGTACACCTGAACTATTATAAACAGGGACCATATTTGATTCAACAAAATTGTAGCTCTGAGTATTAGAGACATCATTAGATTTGTCCCATTGGGACCAATCAGAGTAATACAAACCAAAAACATAACCAGAAGTATTTGGAAGTACTTCACCAGGATCTAAACTCACACCATTAAATGTAAATTCCACTTTGTAGACATTATCTCTAACATGAGATAATTCAGCAGCACAATCCGGAATCCAGTATTCACCGAGAACAGGTGTTTTATCTGCTTCGACTTTAAAGTAATACACCATTTTGAAATCACTTATTATTTGAGTACCATCATTTTCAATGTAAAACCTTGGACTGGATTGATTGGGAGAAGTTAATACTTCATCTTTAACAAAAACTTTTAATGAAAGCTCCCCTGAAGGAAGTGGGAAAACTGGTTCAGAACCAGAGATAAGAGAACCAGAAATATCATATACTGGAATACATTGATTTATGGCGAAAGCTGATGCGTTTAAATAAGATGGATCATCATTTTTATCCCAAGTAGACTGTCAACACCGGTTTAATATTTCCCACATTCACCGGAATATTATTTCCCATTATGCTTTCCAGAAGATAACAGATTTGAGGGTATTAGACCCAATTTAGTGCGGTTTTTGATCCTGTAGCTTTCTC
>JAAZCB010000485.1 GCA_012513545.1 Clostridiaceae bacterium | reverse complement strand
CCCTGTCTATTTACTCTACATTATACACCTCTGTCACACCTTCTGCAACAAGTCCGGCTATAACCATTGCCGCCCCTGCTCTGAGGTCCGTCGCCCTCACCGGTGCCCCTGACAGCCTCGGAACTCCTTCAATTACCGCCATTCTTCCTTCAACCTTTATCTTAGCCCCCATCCTTTTAAGCTCGTCAACATACTGAAACCTGTTATCCCATATCCCTTCAGTTATTGTGCTGGTTCCGTTTCCCCTGCAAAGCAAAACGGCAACCGGGGGATGAAGGTCTGTTGGAAATCCCGGGTATGGCAGCGTCTTAATATTCACCTTATCCACCCTGTCGGTACCGACAACCCTCATATAATCTCCGCCTTCATCAATCCTCACATTCATCTCAACAAGCTTCGCACTTAAAGACTCCACATGCTTGGGAATTATGTTCCTAATAGTTACATCTCCCTTTGTGGCAGCTGCAGCTATCATAAACGTGCCTGCTTCTATCATGTCCGGAATAACCGAATGGGTCGCCCCTCCTGCCAGACTGGATACACCCTTTATTTTGATAACATCCGTTCCGGCCCCTTTAATATTGGCACCCATGGCATTTAAAAAGTTCGCAACATCAACTACATGCGGCTCCTTTGAAGCATTCTCGATAGAGGTTATTCCCTCCGCCTTAACAGCCGCTAGCATTATATTTATGGTTGCACCAACACTTACCACGTCCAAATATATCTGACAGCCTTTCAGCTTTTCAGCCTCCAGCTTAACAATTCCACGGTCAATTTCAACTTTCGCACCCAATGCCTCAAACCCTTTTATATGCTGATCGATAGGCCTAAAGCCAAAATCACATCCTCCGGGCATTGATACCTCTGCTTTTTTAAATTTCCCCAAAAGAGCTCCCATTAAATAATAGGACGCCCTAAGACTTTTTACCATATCGTATGTGGCAATATTCGATTTCAAGCCTTGAGTTTTTATATTAAGAACCTCATTATCCTCAAAAGTAATATCGGCACCCAACTCTTTCAATATATCGGCAAGTGCCTTAACATCACTGATATCAGGTACGTTCTCTATTCTGCACGGTCCATCTACCAAAATGGAAGCTGGTAAAATCGCAACAGCAGAATTTTTTGCACCGCTTATACTAACTTCGCCTCTTAGAGGTTTTCCCCCTGTTATAATTAATTTCTCCAATTAATCCCCCACCCGCCAATTATTACTTTAGTATGAGCAAATATCTTCTTCTTAGATTATACTACTAAATTAGAACATTTTACACATTATTTTTTAAATCCTATTCAATTTCATCCCCGTCATACGCATTAAAGTATCTTCTGACCGTATTATCCTTATCCTGAATTTCAATGCACCATACGGGAATACCGTCCGATTCCCTTCTGCCATCATCCCTTTTCGGGTTTTTAAAGCCCAGATCAATCCTGTTAATTGTTATATCCTTAAAGGTTTCGTGATTCTTTAACAGCACCTGATGTACCGGCATTACCTTTTTACTGTTTCTTATGCCGTCAACCTTCTGATATCTGCACTCAACTTCCAAATACTTATCCGATAAACTCACGGTAATGTGGTTTTCAATAATCCAGAAATTCTTGTATTTTTGCCTGAAAACATAAGTTGTTGTTCCTTTTTTGTCTTGTTCCACAGAATCAATTTTATAATCCAATACTGGTATTTCTGTTCCCTTAAGAATTTTTTCAACATAACCCAGGATTTTATCCGGATTATTTAAGCCTGATATCATCCCTTCCGGCTCCGTGTTCTTATATGAAAAGCTATACTCGTCTTTAAATCTCAGTTCCTTTCCGTCCCTTTCCACAACCTCTTGCATCAGTAAATTGTCAATATCGGTTCCGGCACCAAATATATTTTGAATCAGCTTTTTGCGGTCGATACTTATTTTTTTGTAAACCAGGTTACCTGCACTCCCGTTATAATCCGGTATGCTGCAATTAATTTCAACTCCTCTTTCCTTAAGAGCCAGTCTTGTGTTTGAAATAGTCTCCTTTGTAACTCTGCTTCCCCTTAATTCATTTATTATAACGGCACTAAGGAAAACATTCAGAAGGATAAAAATCAATATAAGAATATTCTTTGCTCTTGACCAATCCATCGCTATCCTCCCTATTCCGGCTTTTCCCTCATGGGAACAATGTATTTTTTACCTTGCATAGTCTCAATACTCCAAACAGGCTTCAACGGCTGAACATCGGCAGAATACTTTATCTCATATACAACATTTACATCCCTGATGGAAAAATCATTCCTATCCAATCCACTATTATTGGCAAATACATCCTCAAACATATACTCAAATTTAACATTAAGATTAAATTTTTCATTTCCCTTTTTAAAGTCCTTTAAAAGCCAATAGCAGTTTAACACCCTCTTACTGTTTACATCTATAGTTATGGCATGATTTAAGCTTTTTCCGTCTTTGTTGTTTATTTTATAATCGTCAAGGGAAACAGGTCTGCCCTTGTATTTATAGTCAAAGGTAAAGGTATAATAATTTTGATTCCTCGTTATTCCCGACAGATAAATGTCAATCTCCGGGGAAATTAATTCTTCCCTGCTCTTGATAAAATTCAGTGCCTTGTTCAAGGCCTCACTCTCGCTGCCTTTATCGTTATTGTCAATTACATAAAGATATCTGTATTCCAACAAACCATCCCTGTAAATCCTATACATGTTGCTGAGATTTTGAAATACTATTACATTATAAACATCAATATTTTTCATATACTCATCATTGTCTTCTCCAAGAATAACTTGTGCCATATCTGCCAATTCTTCATTGGAACGGGTATTTTTGATTCTATCCGGAACATGGCAAACAAGATTTTCGAATTCCCGGAAACTATTGCCCTTTGCCACTATCAGTACGTCGGGACTCAAATAATCATACACATAGTTTGATATGTACTCCTTAACAACATTATATCCATCGCTGTCTTCTTCGTACAATTGACCTATGATATTATCATAATCATTGATATGTAATCCTTTTTGTTCAAAGGGCATGACGTATTTGTTAACACTCGTACCATTGTACACATATATCGTTAGATTTCGATTGATGTTTTCCGATGGAAGAATTGCCATCTTGTAAATTCCGCCGGGTTTAAAATCAGAATCCGGATTGACATTCAGAAATGCTGCAAGAAGTTCCGTACTTATGTTGGTCTTAAACTCAATTACAAAGGATTTCCTTAATACTACCTCTCCCCAATACTCCCTGTTGTATTCGCCCTGGTGATTAACGCCTTTTTTAGTCAAAAGGTTACTGATATAAACTCTCGCTTCGTCCCACAACATAGAATAAAACTCATGGTCCTCATCAATTACCCAATGCGGATTCTCAAACCCTTCTGTAACTACAATCCTGTAGGGTTTAAAAAAATATCCGATATCATATACCGTTTCATTTTTTTCTGAATTAAAAAAACCCCATAAAAAATTAGTAGGCACTCTCTGATTTTGATAATACCAAAGGATACCTACCTGTATAAAACTCGTTATAACTAATAAAAACAATATGTACAACTTAAATCTTTCCCGATTTAATCCCTTCATTCATATACCAGACCTTTATTTTCCGAATAGAACGTTCAAAATATCTGTAATCCTTAAAAATCCATTCTTAATTGAATCCTTTACGCTCTTTTCAAGCAATGTAACAGTGAAGGTATTTACCTGCAAATTCTCTCCGGGTTTAAGCATGTTCGCCTTTCCATCAGAATCTCTATAAGCAATTATCCTAATCTTGTTGGCACCATTTTTGGGGAGTGTAATCTCTTTCATGAAAAACCCCGAAACTCCTATTTGCCATGTATCCTCACCGTCTATATTCTTAAAGGGTTCAAACTTTTCTGTGGATTCATTGTACATGAGAAGTTTTATTGTTATGTTTTCCTTATCGGAATTGCCGCAGAGCACGTATGATTCTTTAAACGTAGTTTCGTCACCTTCGGGACGGGTTATAGTAACCAGAAACTGTGCGGTTTCCTGAGTATCTTTATTCGAAAACACCTCAGGAATATCATCCTGTGCAAAGGCATTAATACATAAACTTATTGCAAAAATAAAAACCGAAAACATCACAATCATTTTTTTCATCATATCACAACACCTCTTAACAAGGTAATATCTCATATATTATTCTATTACCCCTTTTACTACATAAATTATACTATAAAAGTGTTACAATACTGTTACATCGCATTTAAAATTCAGTTACATATGGGCAGTCTTACAGTAACCTCAGTCCCTTTCCCCAATTCACTTGAAACGGATATCTTGCCGTTGTGTGCCTCAACTATTTCCTTTGCAATTGCAAGCCCGAGTCCTGTCCCCCCCATTTCTCTGGAACGTGCCTTGTCAGTTCTGTAAAATCTCTCAAAAATCCTGGAAGTATCCTCTTTGGGAATTCCGATTCCTGAATCCGCCACCTTAACATAAACATCGCCATACATCTTTCCGATATATATTGTTATTTTTCCCTCCACAGGAGTGTACTTTATTGCATTTGTAAGGATATTCAAAACCACCTGTTCTATGCGGTCCTTATCCCCTACTATATTTGTTATTTCACCGATGGTAAAGCACTCCAGTGTCTGGTTCTTTTCTTTTGATGAGAACCTGACCTT
>JAAZCB010000484.1 GCA_012513545.1 Clostridiaceae bacterium | reverse complement strand
GCAGTTTAAGAATGACAGGGAAGAGTATTCAAAGCAGTTTATTGGATGTCACAAGGTAATATTCAGAGGGATATATGACCTCGAAGTCGAGCTTGATATTCTTGATGCCAAGGTGGAAATGGAAGGGGCCGATGCGCTCAGAAGATTGATATTTAACGACTCTGGTGAGTACCTTTACAAGGAAGAGGAACTCATAGACAGGACAATTCTGGGTATTGATTTTGGTGAATTTACAAGTGAAATTATTGCTTTGTCCTTCAGAGAAAATGAAGATGGAAAAATAATTCCCGAATACAAGCAAAAACTTTGTATGGGGATTGATCTCGGAATTGCAAATGCAAAACAACCCGTCATAGATTTTTTAAGAGATAGGTATAATACTATAATAGACAGATATGACATCGATTCTTCGTTGAAAAGAAGAATGAGAAGAGGAAATATTGACCTTGAAAATGGAGAAATGTTCAACCTAAGCCAGTTATACGAAGAGAACATCTCTCAACTTGCAAATTCTATTTCAACGCTTCTTAACAACAAAGTCAAGAGCGCAGGGGAAAAGGGTAAAATAAAACATACTCTCTTATATGGGGGTGGTGTTTGTGTATTGGATTACAAAATGGGCAATTTCTTGAAAGAGCGGGTTCAGGAGCTTTTGGGCGGAAAGAGTTCAATTGTTGAAAATCCACATACTGTAAATGCTTTAAGTTATCTTGACAAGGCAATAAAAGTTTATGGGGAATCGGGTAAAGGCAAGACGAGCAGTGGAAGTGAACATGGTGTTACATATTTGGAACATAAAAGATTGATATTTGATCCTAAAGATACAAGTACCAAGAGGGAAGTCAAAATGCCTTTGCAGATTACAATTCAGGAAAGCGGGATGATTTGGGAGGCTAAAACCATCAGAGGTGCAGCTGCGGCAATTATAGGTGACGAATATCTTTCGGCTAAGGATATTGGTGCAGAGTGGGATTTACGACTTGCAGCAGCAAAAAAGCTGGCAGCTCAAGCTAAAAAGAATGGTTGTAAAGTTGAGATTTATGATTGCCGTAAAGGCGTATTAAGTGACGAGAAAGAGGCTTCCGAGGAGCTTTCCAATAAAATAAGAATTCGTGTTGAAAACGACAGGGTATTTCTTTTGTCCCTCGTTAAAGCAGGAATAATAAAAATATCCGAAAGAAAAGACACTTATTTTTTGAGATACCACCAGAAGTGGGGTGTGCTGGAAAACAGCGCAGGAGCGTTGCAGTGCTGCAGCAATTGCCTCCACAGAATTTATGACAAAAATATTGTTTGTCCGGTATATAACACTGAAAAGGAACAAAATGACGGAACTGACTGCAACTCATATACAGTTTATCCTGGTTCGTATGTGGATGAATACCAGGGAGGTACTTATCTGGACATCCTTAAGGACAATACGGTTGACGAACTGATTGAAAAGGTAGGACAGTTGTGGATGGTAGATGGCGGACAGCCTAAAGAGTCAGAATAGATTAATTTTGATTATTGGATAAAAAAGCTGCTTCATTTTTTTGAAGCTGCTTTTTTGATATTAAGGGCTATATTTTTTTGTTATTATGAAAAAATATACTTGACTTAAATTGAATTATATCTTAAAATTGGGTGTAAAGTATTTTTACTTTACAGGTGAAATTAATGGATAAGGTTTATGAGATCGCACTGCTGATGGATTTTTATGGACTGCTGCTTACACAAAGACAGTATGAAATACTGGATATGCATTACAACAATGACTATTCACTTGCTGAAATTGCAGAGCAGCTGAGTATAAGCAGGCAGGGTGTTTATGATAATATAAAAAGAGGAAAGGCATTATTGGTTCATATGGAAGAAAAGCTCGGGCTTGTTGAGAAATTTACACAGCAAAAGAACAAGGCGGGCAGAATTCTTAATAACTTAAGGGATATTGACACAAGCTCCCTTTGTGATAAAGATATAGACAATCTGAAAGAAGTCGAAAAGGGAATAATTGAGATAATTGAAAGTTGAGGTGTTACCGGTATGTTATTTGAGGGATTGTCTAACAAGCTGCAGGAAGCATTGAAAAAGATTAAGGGAACAGGCAGAGTATCTGAAAAAGATGTTAAGGATATGATGCGTGAAATAAAGCTTGCTCTTTTAGAAGCAGATGTTAACTTTAAGGTTGTAAAGGACTTTGTCGCCAAGGTTTCGGAAAGGGCTGTAGGCCAGGATGTTTTAGACAGCCTGACACCGGGACAGCAGATAATAAAAATTGTTCACGAGGAACTTATCAACCTCATGGGATCGGGCAGCAGCAAGGTAACCTTTTCACCAAAGCCTCCAACAGTATATATGATGGTTGGGCTTCAAGGATCAGGTAAGACAACGACAACGGGAAAGCTTTCGAGCCTTTTAAGAAAACAGGGCAAAACTCCGCTGTTGGTTGCATGTGACGTATACAGGCCTGCTGCAATCAAGCAGCTTCAGGTTGTCGGAGGACAGCTTGGAATAGATGTCTTTTCAATGGGAGACAAGACTAATCCTGTTGATATTGCAAAAGCAGCCGTTGAACATGCAAAAGCAAAGCAGTATGATCTGGTAATTATAGATACTGCTGGGCGTCTTCATATTAATGAGGAATTGATGGAGGAGCTTCAGAATATAAAATCCGCAGTCAGACCGCATGAAATATTGCTTGTTGTTGACTCAATGACTGGGCAGGATGCTGTAAATGTTGCTGAAAGTTTTAACGAAAAACTCGGCATTGATGGAATTGTTCTCACAAAGCTTGATGGGGATACCAGAGGTGGAGCAGCTCTTTCAGTTAAGGCCGTCACCGGAAAACCAATAAAATTTATTGGTATGGGTGAAAAATTAAGTGACATAGAGCCCTTCTTTCCTGACAGAATGGCTTCAAGAATACTCGGTATGGGAGATGTTTTAAGTCCTATTGAAAAAGCACAGGAGGCTTTTGACGAGAAAAAGGCTCTTGAGCTTGAAAAGAAAATGAGAACTCAGCAGTTTACTTTAAACGATTTTCTTGAACAGATGCAGCAATTAAAGAAGATGGGCCCATTAAACCAGGTTCTAGGAATGATTCCCGGATTGAATGCAAACGCATTAAAGGGTGCTGAAATAGATGAAAAGAAGATGTCACACGTTGAAGCTATTATAAAATCGATGACAAAACAGGAAAGGGTTGAACCCGGTATAATAAACGGCAGCAGGAGAAAGAGGATTGCAGCAGGAAGCGGTACGACAGTACAGGAGGTCAACAAGCTTCTTAAAGATTTTGAAGAAATGAAAAAGATGTTCAAAATGATGTCTGATATGGGTAAACACGGTAAAAAGGGGTTAAAAAAATTCCGCATGCCGTTTTAATAAAAAAACTGTAAAAAATTGTAGCAGGAGGTGATAATAATGGCAGTAAAAATAAGACTGAAAAGAATGGGTGCTAAAAAAAGTCCGTTTTACAGGGTGGTTGTTGCTGATTCAAGATATCCTCGTGATGGAAGATTTATTGAAGAAATAGGAACATATAATCCGTTAACTGATCCCAGCTCATTTAATATTGATTCAGAAAAGGCTGAGAAGTGGCTTAAGAATGGAGCACAACCTACAGATACTGTAAGATCCCTATTAAAGAAGGCAGGGGTAGTTAAATAGTTCTGTTTGAAATTATTATAACTAAAATTGCAGGTTAAATCCGGGAGGTATTGATTATGAAAGAGCTTCTCGAAACAATTGCCAAAGCCTTGGTAGATTACCCGGATGATGTTCACGTCAATGAAGTTGAAGGTGAAAAGTCCATGATACTTGAGTTGAAGGTGTCAAAGGATGATATGGGTAAAGTAATAGGTAAGCAGGGCAGAATAGCAAAAGCAATAAGGACTGTAGTGAAAGCAGCTGCAGTAAAGGAAAATAAAAGGGTATCTGTTGAGATACTGCAATAATTAATATGGGCAGGAGTATTACTCTTGTCCATATTTTTCGATTGTTTCAAGTAATGGATAATAATAAGTATAGATGGTGGTGGCAGGTTTTAAATGATTAATTATTTCGAGGTAGGAAAAATTATTAATACACACGGCGTGAAAGGTGAGGTTAAAATAATGCCTCTTACCGATGACCCAAGCAGGTTTGAAAAACTGAAACAGGTTTATATATCACCTGATATTTCGGATAATATGAGAAAATATGACATACAGTGGGTAAAATACCACAAAACCTTTGTAATAATGAAAATTGAAGGTATAGATGATATGGATTCGGCACAGAGGCTTAAGGAACAGTATTTGATTATTGATAGAAAGGATGCTGTAAAGCTTCCACAGGATACTTATTTTATAAGCGACCTTATCGGCTTTGCAGTATATGATGAATCGGGTAAAATGCTAGGAAACCTTAAGGAAATCCTCCAGACCGGAAGTAATGATGTTTATGTTGTACGTGACGAGAATAAGAGGGAAATTCTTATACCTGCCCTAAAGTCGGTTGTTAATGAAATATCCCTTGACAATAATAGAATAACGGTAACTTTACCACAGGGATTGATTGATGATGAGGTTTGATGTTTTGACGCTTTTTCCGGATATATTTGAGGCTGTTTTAGGTGAGAGTATAATAGGGAGGGCAAGAAAGAACGGTATTATAGAGATTTATGCGATAAATATCCGGGACTTTTCAAAAAACAAGCATAGAAAGGTGGATGATTATCCATACGGAGGCGGTGCAGGAATGGTTATGACGGCACAGCCTATTTATGATGCATACCTTTCAATTACGGCAAAGCTATCATATAAGCCCAGGGTAATATATTTAAGCCCGCAGGGAAGGCTATTGGATCAGAATATTGTCAGAGAACTTTCGGAAAGCGAGCATTTGATCCTTTTGTGCGGGCATTATGAAGGTGTTGACGAAAGAATAATTGAAGAAATAGTTGATGAGGAGTTATCCATAGGAGACTATGTTTTAACAGGCGGTGAACTGCCTGCCATGGTTCTGATAGACTCTGTCAGCAGGATGGTTCCGGGTGTTCTTTCGGGAGAAGATTCGTATTCACAGGAATCGCATTATCAGGGCATGCTGGAGTATCCGCAATATACAAGGCCTTACGAGTTTAACGGGAGAAAGGTTCCCGACATTTTAATCTCGGGACATCATGCCAATATTACAAAATGGAGAAAACAAGAGTCTATAAGAAGGACGAGGGAAAAGAGACCCGATTTGTACGAGAAGCTAAAGAATAATGACACCGGAAATTCAGACTGACAACCAGTATTTTAAATAGCAAGTGGATTCGATGTAAGGATGGTTGTGATTTAAATTGAGTTTATGGAAACAAAGCGGAAAGAAGTTGGTGAGGACGTATTAATAGAGTATTGGAAGGTTAAGTATGTGAGTAGTAATAATCTAATGGATTATAAGCTGAAATACCAGCTTGTTAATAATGATAAAGTCATCGAAGAAGAGTATATGGATTTTCCAATCAAATTATACACCGAAGAAGTATTTGCTGAACTATTGAAAGAAATTGGTTTTAGTCAAGTCAAAAAGGTTAGAATGGATGGAGATAGTTCTACTTTACCTGAAGAAGAGAAAATGGTGATTTTTGAGTGTAAAAAGAGGTAATGCATAATTAAAGGCCATATCTTCCGTGTGGCTCTAAGGGGGCGTTTTTTGGGGTACGACTCTAGAAACGTC
>JAAZCB010000483.1 GCA_012513545.1 Clostridiaceae bacterium | reverse complement strand
CTTTATATAAATTCTCGGGATTCTTCCGCTGTGGTCAATATGAGCATGTGTCAAAAAAATGTAGTCAATTTCAGAAGGATTAAACGGAAATTCTTCTTCGTTAATTGCAGCTTCTTTTGAATATCCCTGAAACATTCCGCAGTCAACAAGGAACCTGGTACCTTTAGTCTCAACATAAAAACATGAACCGGTTACAGTTCTTGCAGCTCCCAAAAAAGATATTTTCATATTTCACCTCAAAAAATATTTATATAATATTGTTTTATTCTACATATTACTCTGATTTCCTTCAAAATTTTCAGTTGCTTCCCAATCCATTTTCAATAATGTCTATGAATTCTCTGACCTCTGCCTCGTCAGAAGGAAAACCATAATACCACGGCTGGAGCATTTCATAGTCTTCGACGTAGTATTTTGCCTTTATAATCAGTTCAGGCCGGTACTCAAAATGCAGGATATCAAAGTGCCCCCATTTTCCACCCCAAATAAAATTATGTTTCTCAAAAATCCTTACTACCTCACGCGGATATTGGCTGATACGTTCCTGTCCCTGTTCCCTGGTTGCCCACCTCCAGTAATCTCTTTTATCACTCCTCAAGTCAATGGCAATCCCGAAGGAATGAGGACTAAGCTGACTTGTACCTGCAATAACCCTGTAATTAAACGTACCATTTACCGGGAATACAAAAGCGTATATACTTTTATTATTATCCACCAGCACAGAGATTTCACTAAATACTTCCCGTAATTGCTCAGACGCTTTGTTGTTTTTATTAAAGGACAGGTTCTTGTTTCCCGCCCTTACATTTTCCAGATTTTTATTTACCTGCTGCTCGGACTTTCCATACACCTCATTTAGTAATATATACTGTCTTATCCTACCCGGGTCATAATCCTGTTCCATCAGACCATCAATATCATTAAGAGGATAAATCTGGTGAAGCATATCCTCCAAATCAGCAGATTCAAGCTTTTTATCATAGCTTTTATTTTTTAAGTCATCATAAGCTATTTTTTGCCCTGAGTTCATTACAATATAGCCTATTCCTCCTGCATCTTTATAAACGCCCTTTATAAAATCAGGATACGCCATCATCAGACAAAGCATATCCCTTCTCATGTTAATTTCGCCTCTTGAGTATTCAATATTTGGAGCGTATGGAATTTCATCCTCAGCTGAGCTGACTTCAGGTGTTTCCTGAATTGTAACCTTCGGCACATCAACTGTTTTTTTTGCTTCACACCCTGAAAAGATAAGAAAACATACAAGTATTATTAACAGAATCCTCATTTTAATTTTCCTAATTCTAACTCACATAGATATTTTCACTTCTATTATCTTATTATTTAAATCAGTATATAATTCTTACTTAGTTCTAAATCAGATAAAATAATACCCTGTAAACAGCCTTTCACTCAATTATGTATACTGTTACTTTTTGAACCCCGAATTTTTTTGCTTTATTATATATAACTCTTTCACCAGGCTTGTCTTCACCAAAAAATATATCAATTACTTCTCCTTTTATAAGGCTTCCGGTATCTTCTGCTATATAATTACCTGAAAGCTCCTTATAACTATCCGGAAATTCAATATATAACTTACTTCCCAATGGTATAACCAAAGGGTCAACTGCTACTGTTCTTCCTAAAGTTGCACGGGCTCCGGATTTAGTAATGCCATACTGTGGATGATCTCTTGTTTTGCTGCAGCTTTCTATTGATAAGTCGTAGGCTGTAGCCTTCATGACAAGCTTCTTTTTATATTTATCAATTTTTTGTGTATTTGTTTTTTTAGAAGTGTTACTTTCTTTATCAGACCTTGAAACAATCTTATTAATTGGATTGACTCTTTTTTCAGTATTAGTGGCTAAAAGATCGGATTTTTTTTCTTCAACCTGTTTATTTTGAACAAGTTCAGATCTCGAAATCATTTTATAAGGGAAAAAATTCATTTCAGAACCAATATCATCATTTGTTGCAAGGTTTATGTCTGAAACCACACTGCTGTTAAAGGCCTCATTTTGTTTTGAAGAAGCTTCATTTTTGGAATTCATAAGACCGAATATAAGAACCACTGTAAAGACTATTATAACAGCAGGCCCATATACTCTCACATTCGTAAGCTTTCCAAG
>JAAZCB010000482.1 GCA_012513545.1 Clostridiaceae bacterium | reverse complement strand
AAGTCTCTTAAAAACAATGCCATGCCATAGATTAATCAATAATCTGTTTTTTAAATTTAACTTTATTACAGAAAATTGCGACTTACCATACCTGTACGAAAAATCCATGGCTAATGAATGTGTAACAAAAAGCACTTTACAGCGCATAAATAACCAAAGCCCTCTTATTGTAACAAGTTTAATAATTTCGAAATTTGTGGCATTTTCAATACCAAAATCGATGAAGTTATTTCTTGTGAAAAGTATCTTTTTTATTTCATTATTCTTTTTTACTTCTTCAAATACCGCTCTTGCATTTTCTATAAACTGATCTGATTTAATATGGTGGACAGAAAAGCCCCAATAATCATTCCTTTTGGGTATAATTGAATCAACAATCCAAATAATTGGACCAAAAAACAAGTTATTTAAATATTTCCTCATTATTTTTTATACTTATTTTGTTTTGAATATTATCGTGACATTAAATTACTTATTTATTTTGAACAAAAAGAAAAAATACAACGGTTTTTGGATTGAGTTTTCTCTTTCTCCTCTTAAATGCATACAAAATCATTTTTTATATAAGATCCCTTCTACAAAAAACATTTAATTTTCTTATTATATACAAAGATTAGTTTGCAATAAAGACTAAAAGTTTAATAAAAACTTGATTAAGTTAATTTTGACAACTTTCAAAGGATTGTTTGCTAATCTTTGACTATTTAAATTTTCTACTATTTTACAAACCAACTCTTTTGTAAGATTCAATTTTCCTATATCTATATCTAAGTCAATATTTTTGAAATAATTAATTAATGTTAACTCAAAATTATTCGTCTTTAGAATTATAGTTAATCTTTTAAAGATATCTTCAATATATGAAATCCCTCTTTGATCGTTGCAGTTTTCCTCGTTAAAATGACTGTTGGTTTTAAAAAAATAGGGCAAAGTCATCGCCACTGCATGTCCGTGAGGTAAGCCTGCATATTTTGTAAACCCATACGCCAGTGCATGTGGAGCCGTTGTTTTAGCAATATTAATTGCCCTACCGGCCAGGTTTGCCCCAATGGCAAGTTTCAAATGTGCCATTTTATCACCTTTGTGTACAACATCAGGCAAGTTGTTCCATACCAGTTCCAATGCTTTTTCGGAATAAAGCCTTGATTCTTCGGTTGATTGCACACTCCAGAACGATTCAATGGCCTGTGCCAGGGCATCGGCACCCGAAACAGCTTTTTGGTAGGCTGTTTGGCTGTCATGTAATTCAGGGTCGATAATGGCATAATCGGGAATAAGCTTTGCGTGCGCAATTGAATATTTGGTGTTGCCAATATACATTACCGCAAAGTGGGTTGCTTCGGCACCACTGCCCGCAGTGGTTGGTAAACTAATATGGGTTACAAGTTCGGGATTATTAATTTTTACATTGCTCTCTTCAATCGTATTAGTGCCTGCTCTGTGGTAATAGTTAATAAGCTTCGCCATATCGATAACACTACCACCTCCAACAGATACAATTACTTCGCTCTTTGCATGATTAAACAATTGCACTCCATTAATTACATCTTTGCTATCCGGATTGGTTTGAAAGTCGTAAAAGTGGGTTACTTCACAGGAATCAAATAACCATTGTAGTTTTGCTTTGGCTCCGGAACTTTCGAATGACTTTTTACCTGTAACCAAAAATATCTTTTGCTTTTTTAAGTGCATTAAGGTAGTTTGCAGTTCCAGGATTGCACCGGGATAAATGACACTATTTTGCATTATTTGCTATTTAAAAATTGTTTCAGTGCATCTTTGTTCTGCTTTGTGGAAGTAGTAGGCCGCCCCAAATCTTTTCGGGCACCTTTTTTAATTTTAATTTCAAGAAATGCGGTATGCTTATCTTTTACTATTTGAGGAAGAACGTTATTTATGTCAGTTATCGTTTGTACTGTACCAAAACTCTTTAACCCGGCAGCTTTTGCAACCCCGGGGAAATTAATGGTTCGGCCAATGGTT